>CAIOXF010000276.1 GCA_903862155.1 uncultured cyanobacterium
CATTGCCGAGGAGGAGTTCAAACGCCCCTCGCCCCAGGCGGTGGAGGCGTTCCGGCGTGGTTTGCAGTCGCGCCACATCGCGGTGAGCGTGCGCACCAGCCGGGGCCTTGATGCCGATGCGGCTTGCGGTCAGCTGCGCCGCCGCTACGAGCAAACCCTCGAGCCCGCCAAGCCAGGCCCCACGCGGGTTTAGGTGGCGTCGCGCTCCGCATCGAAGGCACCCCGGCAGCCATCACCGCCCCACGGCACCAGCCAGGCCATCAGCACAAACGCCGGCAACGCGGCCAGGGCCGTGGCCAGGAAGTAGTCCCCCCAGCCGAGGCGGGCCGCCAGCCAACCCGACGGCAGGGCCAGCAGGGTGCGGCTGAAGGCGTAGACGCCGGACAGAAGGGCGTACTGGGTGGCCGAGAAGCGCGGATTGCACAGGCTCATCAGCAGCGCCACAAAGCCGGCGCCCACCATGCCGCTGGAGATGTTCTCCAGGCTCACGGCTGCCATCAGCCCCGGCAGCCCGCCGCCAAAGCTGGCCAGGGCGGCGTAGCCGAGGTTGCCGGCGGCGCCCACGATCGCGAACAGCCACATGCAGCGGTTCATGCCGAGGCGGGCGAACAGCACCCCGCCGAGCACGGTGCCGGCCATGGTGGCGGCGATGGCCCAGCCCCCATCCAGCAAGCCGATCTGGGCATCGCTGAAGCCGGCGTCTTTCAGGAAAGAGATTGAGAGGGCCTGCAGCAGGCCGTCGGGCCAGCGGTAGAGCAGCACCAGCAGCAGCAGCCAGGGGGCGGTGTTCGGGCCGGTACGCCGGAGGAATTCCCGGGCTGGCCCCACCACCGCCTGACGCAGGCTGGTGACCGGGTGCTCCACTGGAGCCAGGGCCGGGGCTTTGAGGGTGAACGGCACCACCGCCAGCATCAGGGCGGCGCAGCCGGCGAAGGCGGCCCCCCAGCCAAACCGACTGGCCAGGAGAAACCCGCCGGAGCTCACCAGCAGCATGCCGGTGCGGTAGCCGAAGTTATGGGTGGCGGCCCCCTGGCCCCGTTCCTGCTCGGGCAGCAGGTCGGTGCGGTAGGCATCCACCACGATGTCTTGGGTGGCGCTGGCGGCTGCCAGCAGCAGGGCGAGCACCGTGGCCAGCTGGAGGCCGCCGCTGCCTAAGGCGCCGGAGCGGGCGGCGATCACGGCCAGCAGGGCCAGTACACCCACCAGCACCAGCTGCAGGGTGAGGATCCAGCCGCGGCGCCGGTCGGGCCAGGCAATCGGCCAGCGATCCAGCAGCGGTGCCCATAGAAACTTGAACCCGTAGGGCAGGGCGGCCAGCTGGGGGATCACGCCAATCAGCTCCAGCGGCACGCCGCTGTCTTTCAGCCAGCCCTGCAGCAGCTTGCTGCCCACGTTGAGGGGCGCTCCGCTGGCCACCCCTTCGGCGGCCACCGCCACCAGGCGCTGGCGCTCGGTGCCGCAGGTGCTGGGGGCGGCCATCGGGCCCGGTTCAGAGTCGCCGAACCTTAAGGGCGATGATGGCGTCCGGCGAACGGCCCTCCAGCCCGTGCAATTTTTCCGCTCCACCCTGCTGCCGGCCGCGATCGTGCTGCTCTTCGGCCTCGCCCTGTTTGCGGTGAGCGCCAGGATCTGGCTGCCCGGTGACATGGCGGCACCCGCCCCGATCTCCTAGTCGGATCGCGAGCGATGCCCCCCCTCGACGACCTCCGGCCTGGTGGCGGCAGCCCTGGCCCCTACGACGAGACGAGCCCCCAGGAGCTCTACCTCGATCCGGAAATGCTCGCCCAGGAGCTGGCCCAGGAGCTGCTCGGCGATCCACTCGACGACATCGACACCACCGATCCGGCAGCGGCGGATGTGGCCGCCGAATGTGATCTGGGCCTGGAACTCCTGCGCCGCGCCGAGCAGAGCGCGAGCCACGACGACCGCATGCAGGGCCTGCGGATCTTCTGTGAGCACCGCGATCCGCGGGTGATCCCGCAGCTGCTTCCCCTGCTGGCCGCCCCCTGTCCGATTCACCGGATGAGCGCGGTGTACGCCCTGGGCCGCAATCCCAGCCCCCTGGCAGTCGAGCCGCTGCTGAACCTGCTGGCCGGCGACGACAACGGCTACGTGCGCAAGGCCGTGGCCTGGAGCCTCGGCAGCTACCCCGATGCCCCTGTTCTCAACCCGCTGATCCGCTCGTTGCAGGTGGACATCGCGGCGGTGCGGCTCCTGGCTGCCAGTTCCCTCGCGGAAGCGGGGGGCACGGGGCCGGCCAAGGCCGATCCCGCCGCCGCCCAGCTGCTGCTCACCCTGCGGATCGACAGCGAGCCGGCAGTGCGCAGCAACAGCGCCTGGGCCCTCGGGCGCCTCTACCTGGATCTCGTGGAGCCCCGCCAGAAGGAGGTGGTGGAAACCCTCGTGCACACCATGCTCGAAGATTCCGACTCGGCCGTGCGCGATGAGGCCCGCCTGGCCTTGGAGCAGCTGGAGAGCCCCGACGTGCTCGAGCGGCTCCAGACCCTGGTGGATGAAGGGCTGCTGATCTGAGCGCCCACAGCCCAGACGCCGCGGCTAGCATCCCCCCATTCCGTTCTGGCTCTGGGATGGCACAGGAAACCATCCGCTTCCGTATCCGGCCCGATGGCCGTGTGGAGGAGCAGGTGGAAGGCGTGCAGGGCATGGCCTGCGAGCGGCTCACCGAGCGCATCGAAGCGCGTCTCGGCTCCGTGCAGCAGCGTCAGCCCACCGCCGAGGCCTTCGCCGCCCAGCAGCTCCAGGACGCCTCCTCCTCAGTGCACGTCACTGCCCCCTGACGCTCCGCACCCGCACCTATGTCGCACTTCAGCACCGTTAAGACCGAGCTCCGCGACCTCACGTCGCTGGTCGATGCCCTCGGCGACATGGGCTATGCCCCCCGCCAGGGTGAGCTGCAAGTGCGCGGCTACCGCGGCCAAACCGTGACCGCCCAGCTGGCTGTGGCCCAAGACAATGGCGCCGACATCGGTTTCCGCTGGAATGCCGAAACCGGCAGCTACGAACTGGTGACCGATCTGGAGCTGTGGAAACAGCCCGTGCCGGTGGAGCGCTTCCTGGCCCAGCTCAACCAGGGCTATGCCTTGCGTTCGATCCTGGCGGCCACTGCAGAGGAAGGTTTCCAGGTGGCTGAGCAGACCAACACCCAGGATGGCTCGATCGAGCTGGTGGTGACCCGCTGGGCCTGATGGCCGATCCGTCGCTCGCCTGGGTTGCACCAGGCGGAGCACTCTCCGCCGATTCCCCCACTGGCTCCGAGCCCCTCCTGGGCGGTGCCTTGCGGCAGAAAGCCGTGTGGGTGGATGAAGCGGTGTGCATCGGTTGCCGCTATTGCGCCCACGTGGCCTCCAACACCTTCGTGGTGGAGGAAAGCTGGGGGCGCTCCCGGGCGATCCGCCAGGACGGCGACACCACCGAGCGCATCCAGGAAGCCATCGATACCTGCCCTGTGGACTGCATCCACTGGGTGGCCTACGAGGAGCTGCAGGCTTTGCGGGAGCAGCTCGACCAGCAGGACATTCACCCCTTGGGGCTGCCCAGTCCGGCGCGCCTGAAGCGCACCCTCCCCCGCCGCGAGGCCGGCTGATGGCCCTGCCCACCCGCCGTTTCGGCCGCACCGAGCTGCCCATGCCCGTGCTCTCCTTGGGGGGCATGCGCTATCAGCAGAGCTGGAGCGATTTGCCGCCCGAGCAGATCACCGAGGAGAGCCAGGCCAACCTGCGCGCCACCCTGGAGGCGGCGGTGGCCGCGGGCTTCCACCACATCGAAACCGCGCGCCATTACGGCAGCTCCGAGCGCCAGCTGGGGTGGTTGCTGAAAGAGCTGCCCGATCCGCATCGGATCCTGCAAACCAAGGTGCCGCCCCAGGCCGATCCCGCTGCCTTCGAGGCGGAGCTCGCCACCAGCTTCGAGCGGCTGGCTGTGGAGCGCATCGATCTGCTCGGCATCCACGGCGTGAACCTCCCGGAGCACCTGGAGCACACCCTCCGGCCCGGCGGTTGCATGGAGGTGGCACGCCGCTGGCAGGCCGATGGGCGTATCGGCTCGATCGGCTTCTCCACCCATGGCTCCCTGGCGCTGATCGAGGAAGCAATCGCCAGTGATGCCTTCGATTACGTGAACCTGCACTGGTATTTCATCCGCCAGGACAACGGCCCGGCGATCGATCGAGCGATCGCCCACGACATGGGCGTGTTCGTGATCAGTCCCACTGACAAGGGGGGCCATCTGCACAGCCCCTCGGCCCGCATCAGCGAGCTGTGCACGCCCCTCCATCCGATCGTGTTCAACGACCTGTTCTGCCTGAGCGCTCCCGGCATCCACACGATCAGCGTGGGGGCGGCCCGGCCGGAGGATCTGGCCCTGCATTTGGAGGCGGTGGCGCTGCTGGATCAGGCCGCTGAGCTGCTGCCGCCGATCGAGGCGCGGCTGGAGCAGGCCCGGCTCGATGCCCTGGGCCCGGAATGGTTGGCCAGCTGGAATCAAGGCCTGCCCGACTGGAGCGAAGCCCCCGGGGGCCTCAACCTGCCGGTGCTGCTCTGGCTCCACAACCTTGTGGAGGCTTGGGATCTGCAGAGCTTTGCCCGCGCCCGCTACGGCCTGCTAGGCAATGGCGGCCACTGGTTTCCGGGCGCCAACGCCGATGTGCTCGGGGCGCAGGTGAGCGACGCGGAGCTGCAGCAGGCGGTGGCGGCCAGCCCCTGGGCCGAGCGTATCCCCGACATCCTCCTGAATCTGCGCGAGCGCTTTGGCGGCGAATCGGTGAAGCGACTGCAGCAGAGCTGAGGTTCAGGCCGCTCCCTGGTTCAACCGGCCCCCAGCGGCTGCTTGCTGGGCACGCCCACCGCGCGGGGGTAGGTGCGGGGGCAGGTGCCAGTGGGCTGGAGTTCCACCACATGGCGGATGCCCCGCTCAGCCGGCAGCTCACGGCTCTGGATCGCGCTGATGCGGGCCCTCAGTGGCCCCGTAGCCCGCTCCAGCTCGGCGGTGTCGGCCTCAGCCCATTGGCCGCGGTAGAGCAGGGCCGTGCCTCCAGTCTTGAGTAGCGGTACCAGATATTCGGCCACCACCGGTGCGCTGGCCACGGCCCGGGCCATGGCCCCATCGAAGGCACCGCGGCAGCTGCCCTGGCGCCCGGTGAGCTCGATTCGCTCGCAGCGCAGGCTCACCCGATCGGCCAGCCCAAGCGCCGCGGCCATGGCGCGCACCGCCTCCACCTTGCGGCCCACCGAATCCACCAGGGTGAGCCGGGCCTGGGGCAGGGCGATCGCTGCCGCCAGGCCGGGGAAGCCGCCGCCGGTGCCCACATCGATGATCTGCAGCGGCTCCGTTCCGCGCTGCTCGATCAGGGGAAGCAGCGGCCAGAGGCTGTCGAACACCTGGGCGATCCAGTAGTCGTCGCCCTCCACCAGCCGGGTGAGATTCACCCGGGCGTTCCATTCGCGCAGCTGCTGCTGCAGCTGGCTGAACAGGGTCTGCTGGGCCTCAGACGGCGTCCACCCGAGGGCCTCCCACAGCGCGGGCGTGGGAGTCGCGAACACCCTCTGGGGATCGGCGGCCATGCGCGAAGGAACAGGTCGTGATCCCTAGGATCCCGCAACCGCGACACCCGCGCCGCTTCGCTTCGTGCCTGGTCCCAACCACTACGAGCTGCTGCGGGTGGCACCCTCCGCCAGCCGTGAGGAGCTGCGCCAGGCCTTCCGCAGTCTCAGCAAGCGCTACCACCCCGACACCACCGAACTTCCAGCCGCCGAGGCCGAGCAGGCCTTCCACCAGCTGCGCCATGCCTATGCGGTGCTGAGCGATCCGATTACACGCCAGCGCTACGACGGTGAGTTGCGGGAACAGGTGGTGCGCCTGGCCGCTGCGGCTGCTGCCGTGGCGGCTCCGGTGGCCCCATCCCGCCCGGAGGATGTGCGCCGGGCCCTCTCCGGTGGGGAATGGCTCGCCCTGCTGCTCCTCGGACTGGCGGTGCTGTTCAGCCTGGTGCTGGGGGTGGGTCTGGCCCTAGCCCGCGGGGCCGAGATCGTGGCTTGGCCCTCGTGGTGGAACCCTGCTGCAGGGTCCGAGAGCCCGTTGCTCAGCGAAGCTGTCGAGCCTCCAAACCACGACGCGTTGCTGCAGGCTCCTCCCCTCTCTGCCGACGCTTCCCAGGCCTGAACTCCGTCCAGCTCGTTTGTATTGATGACCTCCCTGCCCGATCCGGCTACGCCCCTGTATCACCATCCGCTCCCGGCCCTGGAAGGCTGGTTGCGGGAGATGGGGGCAGCCCGTCAGCGCGCCAACCCCTGCCTCTGGGACCTCCATCGCAGTGACTGGAGCGCCGAGATCGAGCTGGAGGTGGAAGAGCTGGCGGTGCGTTGGCAGCACGATGGACAGCGCACGGTACGGCAGTTTCCCTACGGCCTCTCGCGGGCCGATGTGGAGGCGGCGATCCTGGCCGGGCCCTAGGCCCTGCGGGCATTTCAGAACCCAGGGGCTGCAACTTCGGTGGGCGTTGCCAGAATGGGGCCACCATGGAACGCTCCAGCTCCAACCCCCAACCGCAGGTTTCGAAGCGATTCCTGGGGCCTGATGAGATGGCTCATCGGGGAACCGTGCGGCCTGAGCAAGGTCATCCGCAGGTTGGCGGCACCGTTGTGTTCGCCGAAGGCCAGTGGCAGGCAATCCGGGTGCAGTTAGAGCGTGAGGGTTGGAACCCGTCCCAGATCGACCTAGTGCGTGACCAGCTCCGTCAGGGCTGGCCGCTGGCGATGGCCAAACAGAACGTGGCGCGGATCTCCGGTCAGTGCCCGATCAGGGCCCGCACCGACCACTGATCAGGCTCAGCGGCAGATCTCAGTGGTGCGCTCGTCCTGGGGGGCCAGCGGGCCGCAGCTGAACCAGCGCACGGCCGACACCTCGATGTCGGTGAACAGCACCAGGATCCCGCCGCAGAGCACCACCAGGGCACCACTCACCAGCCAGTTGCGCGCGTTCATTCCGCCTGTTGCTTATCGGCCAAAGCTAGGTGGCGTTGTTTCAGTCGGCTCGCCAGATCCAGCCGTTGCCACTGCTGCGCCAGCCCCTCAGCGCTGAGCGGCTGCAGCGGGGGGAGTTCCGCCAGCACCGGCACCCTGGCGATGGCCTCCAGGGTGCGCGGATTGTCGGGGTGGAGTGGGCCGTTGAGCACCAGTCCGAGCAGCGGGATGCCACGGTGCTGCAGGGCCTCCACCGAGAGCAGGGTGTGGTTCAGGGTGCCGAGGCCGCTGCGAGCCACCAACACCACGGGCAGTTGCCAGCGCTCGAGCTGATCGATCTGCAGCCAGTCGAGACGCAGGGGCACCAACAGGCCGCCGGCCGTTTCCACCACCAATGGGTCGTTGCCACGGGGAAGGTTGAGGCGATCAGCTTCGATCTGCACCCCGTCGCGCGCCGCTGCCCAATGGGGGGACGCCGGCATGGTGAGCCGGTAGGCCTCGGGTACCAGCCGCTCTGCCGGCAGGTTGAGCAGCCCCTCCACGGTGCCGGTATCGCCGCCGCAGGGATCGAGACCGCTCTGCACCGGTTTCCAGTAGCGGGCCCCCAGGCCCTGCACCAGCAGGGCGCTCACCACCGTCTTGCCCACGTCGGTGTCGGTGCCGCACACCACCAGGCGCATGGCCCATGCCGTTGTTGGCATGACCGTAGCCAGCCCTGCTGAGATCAGGGGCGCCGGCCCAGCAGCAGCAGCACCTCCCAGGTGGTGGGGCCCGGCGGCCAGTGGCGCAGCAGGCGGCGCAACTGGGCCCCGCTCAGCCTTGGGGCCTGGCTGGCATCGGCACCGATTGTGCGCATCTGGCGCAGCAGCTCCAGGCCACGGGCTTGCCGGCTGAACTTCAGCTGCTGGCAGCGCAGCAGGTCCAGTTCGTTGCTGGCCGCTGCGATGAGGGCTTCAACAGGCGGCAGGGGCAGGGCGGTGCAGGGCACGCCCGAGGTTTCCGCGGCCCGCTGCCATTGGCGGAAACTGCCGGCCACCGGCACCGCCAGGGCCAGCACACCGCCGCTGGTGAGCGCCCGACACCACTGCTTCAGCTGGCTCGCCGGATCGGTGAGCCATTGCAGGGCAAAGTTCGAGGTGAGCAGGGCTGTGCCCTGGAGCTGGGCGGGCAGGCCGCCATTGAGATCCCACGCCAGCTGGCGGTGGACCAGGGGGTTGCGGGCCAGCAGGGCCGGGGTGAGATCCAGCTGCAGTGGCTCACGGGCATGGAGCTCGGGCGTGAGCGCCGCCATGGCCTGGGCGACCGTGCCGCTGCCGGCCCCCAGATCGGCGCAGGGGCCTGCCGGCAGGGGCAGGTGTTGGAGCTGGCGCACGAGGCGCCAGGCCACGGCCCGCTGGAGCACCGCTGCTTCGGCGTAGCGGGCGGCGCCGCGCCCAAAGCGCGCTTCCACCTGACGGCTGAAGCCATCGCTCATGCCAGCTCGCCCAGCCAGCCCATCAGGATGGGGATCAGGCTCATGTTCAGCAGGCAGTGGCCCGCGCTCGCCAGGTGCAGCAGATCGGCCTGGGGCAGCGCCTGGCGCAGCTGCTGGCGCGCCTGGGGCACCACGATCTGGTCTTGCCCGGCTTCCACAATCAAAACCCGGGCGCTTGCCGGAAAGCCCTCAGGCAGCCCGCTGGTGTTGCCCAGCAGCTCCAGATCGGCCCGCAGCAGCGTCCGCCCGGCCTCCGGCACTGGCTGATCGCCAATGCCCAGGGTGGCCGGATCGGCGGGGGTGGGTTCGGCGGCCCGGCTGAGAAAGTCTCGGAGCATGGCGTCGGCCCCAGTCCCCTCCAGGGCCTGGGCCATGCCCGTTAGGGCGGTGCGCAACCGCCGGCCCGCAGCGCCATCCGGCACGAACTGACCGAAGGTGGCCAGCAGGATCAGCCCATCGGCCTGGCGCAGCAGCTCTGCTGGCACCAGGTGCAGGCCGAGCGAGTGCACCACCAGCACCCGCTGCCCCGTGCCGTCCCAGTTCGGCATGGCGGGCGGCAGGCCGCCGTAGCCCCGTTCGCCATTGCTCCAGCTCCAGCCTTGGCGGTTGGCGGCGGCGGCGAAGGGGGCCCAGCCGCGCTGGTCGCCGGCCCAGCCGTGCATCGCGATCAGCTGCAGGGTCATGGCGTGGTGGGGGCAGGCCCGAGGGCATCGAGCAAGCGTGGCAGCGTGCCGGCGGGCAGGTCGCGCCGCAGCACCAGCCGCAGCCGCGCCTGGCCCTCGGGAACGGTGGGCGGCCGGATCGCCACCGCCAGCAGGCCTGCCGCTTCCAGCTGGGCTTGCAGCTCCAGGGCCCGCTGATCGCTGCCCACCAGCAGCGGCAGGATCGGCCCCTCGCCGGGCGGCCGGGGCCAGCCGGCCGCCTCCAGCCCGTCGCGCCAGCGCCGGGCCCGCTGCAGCAGTGCGGCGCCGGCGGCCTCACCGCGGGCTTCGGTGGTTTCCAGCCAATCCAGGGACGCCAGGGCTCCGGCCGCCAGGGGCGGGGCCAGGGCCGTGGTGTAGCGGAAGGGGCCGCTGCTTTGCAGCAGCCACTCCATCACCAGGGCATCGCCGGCCAGGAAGGCGCCGCCGCTGCCGAAGGCCTTGCCGAAGGTGCCGCTGATCAGCGCGATCGCCCCGTTGCCGGGGCCCTCCAGCCCCCAGGCCAGGCCGCGGCCGCCGGGGCCCAGCACCCCGAGCGCATGGGCCTCATCCAGCAGCAGGGCCGCGCCGTGCCTGGAGCAGCACGCTGCCAGGACCCCCACATCGGGGCTGGTGCCCTCCATCGAGAACAGGCTCTCGCTGAGCACCAGTAGCCGGCGCTTCTCGTTGTGGGCCCGGGCTGCCTGGAGGCGTTGCTCCAGATCGTTGATGTCGTTGTGGGCGAAGCGCTCCAGCCGCGCTCCGCTGGCTTTCACCCCGGCCAGCAGGGAGTGGTGAATCAGCCGGTCGGCCAGCACCAGGGTGTGGCGGTTGGCCAGGGCTCCCACCGCGGCCAGGTTGGCCTGGAAGCCGCTGGGGAACAGCAGCACCCGCTCGCGCCCCAGCCAGGTGGCCAGCCGCTGCTCCAGCTGCCGGTGCACCGGCCGGCTGCCGCTCACCAGCCGCGAGGCGCCTGCCCCCACGCCGCTGCGCTGCAGTTCCTCGGCCGCGGCGGCTTGCACCTCCGGGTGGCGGCTCAGGCCCAGGTAGTCGTTGCTGGCCAGATCGAGCAGTGGGGGCGTGTCTCCTTGCCCATCCGGTAGCAATTGAGCCCCGGCGCCATGGGTCAGCACCCTTAGTTGCCGCCGCCGCTCCAGGGGCAGGGCGTCTAACTGCCGCTTCAGGGCCTCACGCCAGGTGCTGCTTGCTGTGCTGCCGGAATCGGGCAACGCCACCGTGCCTGCGGGCGCCTGGAACTCTTCCAAGTGTGCGCGCCCATAGGATGGCCATACGCCTAAGGGATCCGAGCGATCAGCGCGACTGCTCCGGCCAGCCACCCCTCCGACCCGCCTGCCGGGGTGGTGCCGCCGTTGGCGGAGCTGTTTCCGTTTCCGCTGGATCCCTTCCAGCTTGATGCGATCGATGCCCTGAACCAGGGCCACTCGGTGGTGGTGAGTGCACCCACCGGCAGTGGCAAAACCCTGGTGGGCGAGTACGCCATTCACCGCGCCCTGGCCCATGGGCGCAAGGTGTTTTACACAACCCCGCTCAAGGCGCTCTCCAACCAGAAACTCCGCGATTTCCGCGACCAGTTCGGCCACGAGAGGGTGGGCCTGCTCACCGGTGATCTGAGCCTCAACCGCGAGGCCCAGGTGGTGGTGATGACCACCGAGATCTTCCGCAACATGCTCTACGCGGAGATCGACCACCCCGATAACGATCCCCTCGCCGATGTGGAGGCGGTGGTGCTCGATGAGTGCCACTACATGAACGATTCCCAGCGGGGCACCGTGTGGGAGGAATCGATCATTCACTGCCCGCCGCCTGTGCAGTTGGTGGCGCTGTCGGCCACGGTGGCCAATGCCGGGCAGCTCACCGACTGGATTGCCAAAGTGCATGGCCCAACCCGGCTGGTGCACAGCAACTTCCGGCCAGTGCCGCTGGCCTTCAGCTTCTGCAGTGCCAAGGGGCTCCATCCCCTGCTCAACGACGAGGGCACGGGGCTGCATCCCAACTGCAAGGTGTGGCGCCCTCCCAAAACCACCCGGCGTAAGGGTCCGAAAACGCCGAAGCCGCCCCAGCCGGAGGCAGCGCCGCTGCCGTTCGTGGTGGCGCAGATGGCGGAGCGCGACATGCTGCCCGCGATCTATTTCATCTTCAGCCGCCGTGGCTGCGACAAGGGCGTCCGCGATCTGGGCAAGGTGTGCCTCGTCACGCCCCAGGAGCAGGCGCGGATCAAGGCGCGGCTGGATGCCTTCATCGCCACCACGCCGGAGGCAGTGCGCGAAGGCCATGCCGAACCGCTCTTGCGCGGTATCGCTGCCCATCACGCCGGGGTGCTGCCGGCCTGGAAGGAACTGATTGAGGAGCTGTTCCAGCAGGGGCTGATCAAGGTGGTGTTCGCCACCGAAACCCTCGCCGCTGGCATCAACATGCCGGCCCGCACCACGGTGATCTCGGCGCTCTCCAAACGCACTGAGCGGGGCCACAGGCCGCTGATGGGCAGCGAGTTTCTGCAGATGGCCGGCCGGGCCGGTCGCCGCGGGCTCGATTCCCAGGGCTACGTGGTGACGGTCCAGAGCCGCTTTGAGGGAGTGCGCGAGGCGGGCCAGCTGGCCACCGCGCCGGCCGATCCGCTGGTGAGCCAGTTCACCCCCAGCTACGGCATGGTTCTCAACCTGCTGCAGCGCTACGACCTGACCAAGGCCCGGGAGCTGGTGGAGCGCAGCTTCGGCCGCTATCTCGCCACCCTCGATCTGGCCGACGACGAGGCCCGCATCGCGGAGCTGCAAGCCCAGCTCGATGTGCTGGAAGACGGCTCGGGCGATGTCCCCTGGGAAGACTTCGAAGACTATGAAAAGCAGCGCGAGCGGCTGCGCGAGGACCGGCGCCTGCTGCGCATCCTGCAGTCGCAGGCGGAGGAAACCCTCGCCCACGAGCTCACCCTTGCCCTGCAGTTCTCCAGCGAAGGCACCCTGGTGAGCCTCAAGGCTCCCCAGCTCCGTGGCGGCGTGACGCCGGCGGTGATCGTGGAGAAGGTGCAAGGGCCGGGTCAGTTCCCGCTGCTGCTCTGCCTCACCGACGAGAACGTGTGGATCGTGCTGCCCTGCAGTGCGGTGGTGAGCCTGCATGCCGAGCTGAGCTGCCTGCAGGTGAGCCAGGTGGATCCTCCCGAGCTGCACCGGGTGGGTGAACTGCGCCACGGCGATCAGGCCAGCGGCGGTCTGGCCCTGGCCGTGGCCCACATGGCCCGCCGCCACGACATGCACACCCCCCAGTACGACCTGGCCGGGGAGGTGCTGGCCCAGGCCGGGCTGGTGCGCCATCTGGAGGAGGAGCTTGAGCTGCACCCCGCCCATCGCTGGGGCGATCGCAAGCAGCTCAAGAAACACCGCCGCCGGATGGAGGAGCTGCAGCTGGACATCGAAGAGCGCCAGCGGTTGCTCCACTTCCGGGCTAATCGCCACTGGGACACGTTCCTGGCGCTGATCGATGTACTGCGCCACTTCGGTGCCCTAGCCGGTGCCGAAGGGCTCGAGCCCACGGAGGTGGGCCGCACTGTGGCGGCCCTGCGCGGCGACAACGAGCTCTGGCTGGGCCTGGCCCTGATGAGCGGCCACCTCGATGCGCTGGATCCGGCCGAGCTCGCGGCCGTGCTCGAAGCCATCTCCACCGAAGTGAATCGCCCCGATCTGTGGTGTGCCTTCCCGCCGCCGCCGGTGGTGGAAGAAGCCATGCACGATCTGCGCGGCCTGCGCCGCGAGCTGGGGCGCCAGCAGGAGCGGGCCAAGGTGGCCTTCCCGATCTGGTGGGAGCCCGAGCTCACCGGCCTGGTGCATGCCTGGGCCAAGGGGGCCAGCTGGAGCGACGTGATCGCCGCCACCTCCCTGGATGAGGGCGATGTGGTGCGGGTGCTGCGCCGCACCGTGGATCTGCTGGCTCAGATTCCCTATTGCGAATTGGTGACCCAGCAGCTGCGCGACAACGCCCGTCGCGCCCTCAAGGCGATCAACCGCTTCCCGGTGTGCGAGCTGGAGGATCTGCTGCCCACGGGGATGGTGGATTCCGCTGCTACCGAGCGTCCTGTGACGTTCGCCAGCCCCCACAGCGAGCTTGAGGGCTGATCCCCGAGAACCCGGTCAGTTCCTGGGCCGCAAGACCAGCCACACCACCAGCAGCAGGCCGGTGGTGCTCCCGATCACGTAGAGCCAGTCGGCGTAGGGCGTCCAGGGCATCAGATGCCCAGACGCTCCCAGATCACGCCGAGGTTGGCCTGGTGCAGGTCGGTGGAGAAGCACTCCGCCAGCTGTTCAGCGCTGAGGCGGCTGGTCACGTCGCTATCAGCCTCCAGGTTGGCGCGGAAGTTGCCGCCCTCGGTGTTCCAGGCGGTGTGGGCGTTGCGCTGCACGATCCGGTAGGCGTCTTCGCGGCTGATGCCGCTGTCCACCAGGGTCAGCAGCACCCGCTGGCTGAACACCACCCCGCCGTACACGTTCATGTTGCGGGCCATGTTGTCGGGGTAAACCCCCAGGCCCTGCACCACCGAGGTCATCTCCCGCAGCATGAAGTGCAGGGTCACCGAGCAGTCGGGCAGCATCATCCGCTCCACCGAGCTGTGGCTGATGTCGCGCTCATGCCAGAGGGCGCAGTTCTCAAGCGCCGCCACCACATAGCTGCGCAGCACCCGGGCCAGGCCGCTGATGCGCTCGCTGCGGATCGGGTTGCGCTTGTGGGGCATGGCCGAGCTGCCCTTCTGGCCCTTGGCGAAGTTCTCCTCCACCTCGAGCACATCGGTGCGCTGCAGGTTGCGGATCTCGGTGGAGAAGCGCTCGAGGGCTGCGCCCACCAGCGCCAGCGTTTGGATGTATTCGGCGTGGCGATCGCGGGAGATCACCTGGGTGCTGGCGGTGTCGGGCACCAGGCCGAGCTTGGCGCAGGCAATCTCTTCCACCCGCGGATCGGTGTTGGCGTAGGTGCCCATCGCCCCGCTGATCTGGCCCACGCTCACCGCGGTTTCCAGGCGCTCCAGGCGCTCCTGATTGCGCACCACTTCCGCCAGCCAGCCGGCCACCTTGAAGCCGAAGGTGATCGGTTCGCCGTGGATCGCGTGGCTGCGGCCGATCATCACGGTGCCCTTGTGGGCCCGGGCCAGGTCCCGCAGCGCCTCAGCCAGCTTGTCGAGTTCGGTGCGCAGCAGCTGTACCGACGCCTTCATCTGCAGGGCCACGCCCGTGTCCAGCACGTCGGAGCTGGTCATGCCCACATGGATGTAGCGGCCCGCATCACCCACGTGCTCGTTCACGTTGGTGAGGAACGCGATCACGTCGTGACGCACCTCCGCCTCGATCTCGAGGATGCGCTCCACCGAGAAGGCAGCTTTTTCCTTGATCGTGGCGACAGCTTCGGCGGGCACACGGCCCAGCTCGCAGTTGGCTTCGGTGGCGGCGATCTCCACATCCAGCCAGCTCTGGAACTTGGCTTCCTCGCTCCAGATGGCGCCCATCTCGGGCAGGGTGTAACGCTCGATCAAGGCCGCCGTGGGCTCACTTCCCAACCAATGTATGGGTCGCCCGCGCGAGCTCCTGATCGGGGCTCGCCGGCGGGGCCGGGTAGAGCGCCCGATCAGGAGCTCGCGCGGGCTTGGCGGTGAAGGGGGTTGATGGGTGACCGCTGGGCTGGGGGCTAAGCGGCGGAGGTGAGGTGGCGGTGTTCCACTTCCCACTGCACCAGCGGGCCCCAGGTTTGTTGGCGCACCCAGCAGCGGCCGCCGCGGCACTGGATCAACTGGAACGGGGGCAGGTCGGAGGGCTGGTTGCGCAGTTTCACGAAGCTGCCCGGGCGGAGTAGTTCCACCACCCGCTCGGCGGAGCTGGTTGGGTGCAGGTTGCGTGGGGGCATCGCGCCGCCTGGAGGAAGCTGGAGAAATCCTCCGGCGCTTTGTTCACCCAGCCCCCGTTGCTCGGAATCTGTTCCGTTTCCTGTGCGGTTCAGTAACAGCCCGTTCGCCAGAGTGCAGCTGGATCAGAGCTCCTTTGGCTTCAGCCCCTCGCCCCTACGACGTTTCCTTTGGCTTCCAAGCAGCGCCTGGATCTGGAACTGGTGGCCCGGGGCCTGGTGAGCAGCCGTCAGCAGGCCCAGCAGATGATTCGGGCCGGCCGGGTGCGCAGCGGTGATCGGGTGCTCGATAAGCCCGGCACGGATGTCACGCCCGATCTGCCATTGGCGGTGGAGCTTCCCCCTCGCTTCGTGTCGCGCGGGGGCGAAAAGCTGGAGGGTGCGCTGGCGGTGTTTCCGATCGCGGTGGAGGGCCGGGTGTGCCTCGATGGCGGCATCTCCACCGGCGGCTTCACCGATTGCCTGCTGCAGCGCGGCGCGGTGCGGGTGTATGGCATCGATGTGGGCTACGGCCAGACGGCCTGGAGCCTGCGCAGTGATCCGCGGGTGGTGCTGAAGGAGCGCACCAACCTGCGCCGCCTCACTCCCGGGGAGCTCTACGGCCCGGAGGATCCGCGCCCCGATCTGGCTGTGGCCGATGTGTCGTTCATCTCCCTGGGCCTGGTGCTGCCGGCCTTGCTCAACCTGCTCCAGCCCGGGGATCTCGTGGCGGCTGGCCAGCGTGATCTGGTGCTTCTGGTGAAGCCCCAGTTCGAGGTGGGCAAGGCCCGGGTGGGAAAGGGAGGCGTGGTGCGCGACCCAGATGCCCATCAGGACGCCATCAATGGGGTGATCGAGGCTGCCGCCGGCCTCGGCCTGGTGCCCTCGGGGCTGGTGGCCTCACCGATCACCGGCCCGGCGGGCAACCACGAATATCTGTTGTGGCTGCAGGACGCTGCCCACGGCGAAGGCGCATGGGCTGCGGCAGTGACTGCCGAGACCGTGCGCCAGGTGGTGCAGCAGACCCTGGGCTGAGGCTCAGATCGCGCCGGCGTCGCGGTCGCCGGTGCGGATGCGGATCACCGAGTCGATGGTGCTCACGAAGATCTTGCCGTCGCCGATCTCACCGGTGCGGGCGGCGTCTTGGATGGCGTTCACCACGGTGTCGACCCGCTCGTCTTCCACCACGATCTCCAGCTTCAGCTTCTGGAGGAACTCCACGGTGAATTCCGAGCCGCGATAACGCTCTACCTGGCCCTTCTGACGGCCGAAGCCGCGCACCTCGCTCACGGTCATGCCCACGATGCCCGCGTTCACCAGCGCGATCTTCACGTCCTCGAGCTTGAACGGGCGAATGATGGCCTCGACTTTTTTCATGGAAGCAGCGGGTGCTTGGGGAAGTCTCTCAGGAGTGTCCGGCCCGGAGGACGGATTAGGGCCCATTAGGCCTGAGCTCTGATGGTGCCGTGGTAGCCGTTACTACGACCCCATCGAACCTTTCTAGGATCGTTCGCCTGCCCGCCGCCGACAACTGTGATGTCCAGTGTTGTTTCAGAAAACATCGGCGTCGCTCACGGCGAAACCACCCGAACCCCGCTCTATGGCGAGCGGGCCATTGCCGAGGCTGAGCTGATCTGCTTCGACAACCCCCGGCCCGGCCGCCCCTATGAGGTGTCGATCGAGCTACCGGAATTCACCTGCAAGTGCCCCTTTTCCGGCTACCCCGACTTTGCGGTGATGCGCCTGCTTTATCAGCCGGGCCCCCGGGTGATCGAACTCAAAGCGATCAAGCTATACATCAACAGCTACCGCGATCGCAGCATCTCCCATGAGGAGGTGGCCAACCGCATCCTCGACGACCTAGTGGCCGCTGCAGATCCCCAGTGGATGGAGCTGGTGGCCGACTTTCACCCCCGCGGCAACGTGCATACCGTGGTGCGGGTGAGCCACGGCACGCGACTGCCGTGCTGAGTCAGCAGCCCGGCTGAATTAGGCCTGCACCTCGGTGAGCAGCCGGGGCAGTTCCTCGGCGAAACCGGTGAGGTTGCGGTTGCAGAGCCCGGCCACGTGCAGCGTGCCGGGCTCTGCGATGGCCCAGAGCTGGCGGGTGGCCACCAGGCTCATGCCGCCCCCCAACAGGGCGATCGCGAAGCCCGCGTACACCAGCGGCACGCCGGGGTCGCGCTTGAGCAGGATGCCGCTGGCCGGCAGCACGCTGGCCACCCGCACCGGCAGGCCAGCTACCTCCAGGGGAGGCCCGCCGATCCCCATCTGGCCGAGAAGCTCCCCGCCGCTGCCGTACACATCCACGGGCCCCTGCTCACTACTGAGCAGCAGCAGCACCGGGTTGGAGCCATCGGGCTGGGTGGGCAGCAGCAGCCCCCACACCTGTTCACCCAGCTGGGGAAAGCTTTGGAGGGGGAGTTGCAGCAACGGGCTCCGGCCCAGTTGCACGGTGAGGGCCGCCAAGCCCCAATCAGCCTGATAGAAGGTCACGCCGCGGAAGCGCAGCGGGTGATTCACACTGATCTCGGCTTGCTTCAGCACTACGGGCTCGGGCCCAGCGGCATCGGTGCCCGATGCATCGGCTGGTTCGAGGATGCGCAGCTGGGAGGTGAACTGCTCTGGCCGGCCGGCCGGATCCCGTTGCACCGAGAAGTGATCGAGGGCCAGGCTGAGTTCTCCGTGGCCGCGGCTGTCCACCAGTTCCAGGGTGCGGCCGGGGGCCAGGAACTGCTCCATGCGCTGGCCCCCCAGGGAGCCCCAGGCGGCGCCCAGCATCAGCACCACCAGGCCGGCATGCACCAGAAGAGGCCCGATCCGCCCGGCAATTCCCTTGCGCGCTGCCAGGCGATCGGGGTGGCGCTGGATTTGCCAACCCCTGCCCTTGAGCAGGGATTCCAGCTGGCCGAGGCTGGTGACGGCATCGGTAACGCCGATGGTTTCAGCCAGGCTCAGCTTGCTGAGTTGGCGGGGTGAGCTGTAGTCCACCCAGCGCAGGGCCGCCTTGAGGGCGGGCCACTGCCGCCGCCAGCTGCACAGCAATAGCGAGAGCGCCAGCCAGGCCAGTAACCCCAGAAACCAGCCGCTCGAATACACGTGGTCGAGCTGGAGGGCCAGCACCTGGTTGCCGTTGAACAGGCCCAGCCAGGGCTGGCTGTCGTAGATGCGGTGGTAGAGGTCTTCGGTTTCCTTCTGGGGGATGGCGGTGCCGATGCCACTGGCGATCGCGATCACCACCAGCAGGGCGATGGCCAGGCGCAGATCGGAGATCCAGGCGGCCAGGCGGTTGAGTTTCGGGGCCAGGCCGGCGGTCATGACACGTTTGCCACAAGGGTGAGCAGGCCGGTGGTCACGAGCACCACCCCACTGATCGGTGGCACCCACTGGCCCACGGCCCGCAGGCTGAGCAGGCGGGGGATGCTGGCGGCCGCGGTGCCGGCCAGCAGCAGGGGCATGACCTGGCCAGCGCCGAAGGCGGTGAGCAGCAGCATCCCGATGAGGGGCTGGCCGTGCTGGGCCATCCAGCCCAGCAGCACGGCCAGCACGGGTGTGGTGCAGGGGGTGGCCGCCAGACCGAAGGCCAGGCCCGCGGCCAGGGGGGCGAGGGGGGCCGGCACCCGCTGGCGCCAGATCTCGGGATCCGGGCCGGCTGGCAGGGGAATGCGCAGCAGCCCCAGCAGGTTGAGACCCATCAACAGAGCCAGTACGGCCACGACCGTGGGCACCAGCCCAGGGATCTGCCCATAGATCCGGCCCAATAAGCCGCTGGCCAGGCCCAGCAACACCAGGGCCCCCACGATCCCCGCCGCAAACGCCAGGCTGCGCTGCACCGGGCTTTGCCGTTCACCCTCGAATCCGGCCAGGTAGGCCAGGGTGACGGGTAGCAGCGACAGCGAACAGGGGCCGAGGCTGGTCAGCAGCCCTCCCGCAAACACAATCGCCAGGGTGGTGGGAGAGGGCGTGGCCAATGACTGCTGCAGCAGCACATCGGCGCTGCGGGCCCAGTCGGCCACCAAAAGGCCGAGGCTGATCATCAAAGCAGCCTATCGGCCGGGCTGGGTGCCGCGACGGCGGCGGGGTGTGGGGGGCGTGAGGCCTCCGGATTCCAGTGAGCAGCGCAGTAAAAGGCCGCACACCAGCAGGCTGGCCATCAGGGAGTTGCCGCCGTAGCTGATCATCGGCAGCGGTAGGCCGGTGGTGGGCATGGCGCCGCTGGCCACGGCGATGTTGAGGATCGACTGACCCACCAGCAGGGTGGTGCAACCGATCGCCACCAGCCGCTGCATGTTGCTGCGGCAGCCCAGGGCGATGCGCAGGCCCACAAAGCCGAACAGCAACAGAAAAGCCAGCAGCACCACCGAACCCACGTAGCCGAACTCCTCGGCGTACACGGCAAAGATGAAATCCGTGCTTTGGATCGGTAGGTACTGCAGCTTCTGGGTGGAGAGGCCGAACCCTTCCCCCAGCACTTCACCCGATCCGATCGCCAACAGGCTCTGAACGAGCTGATAGCCGTCGCCCTGGGCATCACGCCAGGGATCGAGGAACGACACCACCCGGGCCCGCTGGTAGTCGTTCACCGCGATGCTGGCGCTGGCCAGCAGGAAGCCACCGCCGGCAGCCCCCAGAAGCCATCGCAGCGATAGGCCGCTGGCCAGGGCGATCAGCCAGAGCAGCATTCCCATCAGGGAGGCGGTGCTGAGGTTGGGCTGCTTGAGGATCAGCAGGATCAGCACTCCGAACGTGCCCAGCCACAGCACCTTCTGATCGAGCCCGCTGCGTTTCCAGTGGGCGAACAGGGCCGCGCCCTGAAGCACCACAAAGGGCTTCACCAGCTCCGAGGGCTGCAACTGGATCGGGCCCAGCACCAGCCAGCGGCTGGCGCCGTTCACCGTGCTGCCCACCACCAGGGTGGCGGCCACCAGCAGGCAGCCGATCAGCATTCCCATCGGGGCGATGTGCGACCAACGCCGCAGGCTCATGCGCAGCCCAAGCCAGAGCAGGCCCCAGCTGGCCACCATCCAGATCAGTTGGCGCTTGAGATAGAAGGCGGGATCGCCCATCTCCCGCTCGGCCACCCACCAGCTCGCGGATGTAAGCACCAGCAGGCCCACGACACTCCACACCGCCACCATCCCCAGCAGCAGCCGGGCTTCCGCGGGCCATTGGCTCCAGGGCAGGGGCAGCAGTCCCCCGGCGCCAATGCCCGTGGCGGCCCCTTCGGACCCACGGCCTGGGCTGGTCTGGCGAGCGTTGGACCGGGACAAGACGGTTCGGGGCGACGCGCAGGCGTCAGAGATGACCCATTGAATCGCGCCGGCTCACCCGCCGCCAACGGCAATAAAAAAGCCCGGCGATGCCGGGCTGGATGCCTGATTCCAAGGGCTGATGGGGGAAGCCCCGAAGGGCAATCAGCTCAGATTCCGACGTTGGTTTGGGGACGGCCAGCGACCAGTTCCACTTTCAGGATCTTTCCGCCCTGCTTCATGATTCGCTGCTGTTCAGCGAACCAGCTGTCGTAGGGAACCCACTTGGTGAAGTAGGTGTTCTGCAGTTCCCGCTGGGTCCGAACTTTTTCGGGGCAGGGAATGCAGGCTGTGATCTTGAACAGGCGCATGGGATGGATCCGCGGGGTGTGCCGAAATCGGATCAGTTGCCGAGGCCGGAGCTGATGTAGTCGAGGTACACGCCCATCTCACGACCGGCATCGGGGCCGACGAGGCTGGCAACCACTTCCTTCATGGCCTGGATCGACTGCACGGTGGCACCGATGGGCACGCCCAGGGAGTTGTAGGTCTCCTTGAGGCCGTTCAGCACACGCTCGTCGAGGATCGAGGTGTCGCCGGCCAGCATGGCGTAGGTGGCGTAGCGCAGGTAGTAGTCCAGGTCGCGGATGCAGGCGGCATAGCGACGGGTGGTGTACATGTTGCCGCCGGGACGGGTGATGTCCGAGTACAGCAGCGACTTGGCCACGGCTTCCTTGATGATCGCGGAAGCATTGGCGCTGATGGTGGCAGCAGCGCGAACGCGCAGCTCACCGCTGGCGAAGTACTGCTCCAGGCGGCCCATGGCGGAACCGTCGAGGTACAGACCCTGAACGTCGGCTTGATTGATGACGTTGGTGATCGCGTCTTGCATGGATTCGGCTTAAGGGCGTGGGGGTGTCAGGGAGTGCAGCCTCAGGAGAGGGCACCGACCAGGTAGTCGAAGTAGAAGCCGGCTTCCTCGGCATCAGCGCCGGTGAGCAGACCAACGGCGGCGTTCTTCAGCTCGCGCACGCCTTCGGCCATGGCTTCCAGGGGAGTGCCCAGGGCGCGGTACATCTCCTTGGCACCGATCACACCGATTTCCTCGATCGGGGTCACATCGCCAGCCACCACGCCGTA
Source organism: uncultured cyanobacterium (assembly GCA_903862155.1). Taxonomy (GTDB): domain Bacteria; phylum Cyanobacteriota; class Cyanobacteriia; order PCC-6307; family Cyanobiaceae; genus UBA5018. Next base: position 21,395 of record CAIOXF010000276.1, read on the forward strand.
GGTCACGAGGCGCAGGTAGTAGTCGAGGTCGCGGAGGCAGGTGGCGGTCATCTCTTCGCCGTAGGCGTTGCCGCCGGGGGAGATGACGTCGGGACGCTTCTGGAACAGGGCGCCGCCGGCCTGTTTCACGATGCGCTCACGGCTCTCGCTGAGCACCTGGGCAACGCGCAGACGGCGCTGGCCGCCGGCCACAAAAGCCTTGATCTGGTCGAGTTCGCCAGGGCTGAGGTAGCGGGCTTCGGCGTCCGCGTTGATGATCGAGTTGGAGACGATGCTCATGCAGTTCTGCCTCGAAACAAGCGGTCGCCTTGACGGAGACCGGTATCCGGTGGGTAAGGGACGGACCGACGGGTGTCGATCGCCGAGTCATTCTGCGGTACGGCCTTCCGGCGCCCCTGGGGCCGGTAACAGTTCTTCACGGCGCCGCTTGGGCTGAGACCCCTTGGGGCGCAGGGGATCTGCGCCACGTTGCTGATAGTGACAGTGCGCTTCGATTGTTCACGATTGGCGCGCGAACTTGGCCGTATGTGCGTAGAAACCGGCCGCGATTTGCCACCCTCGAATTTGATTTGTCAGCAAAAAAGCCCTCCGGCGGTGAAGCTGGAAGGCTGGGCTCAACTCGCGCTGTTCAGTGGATTCTGATGGCGCCTGTTGACGTTGCGATCAGATGGCGCCCTTGGGTGCCGGATTGAGCCCGGCATTGCCGCTGTAGAGGGCGGCGGTGCGATTCACGTTGCGCAGCGGAATGCCGTCGGCGGTGGCCATGCCCCGCAGGTAGGGCACGGTGTTCTGGCCAAAGGCAATGGCGTACTCCTGGCTATTGAGCAGCTCGTCGAGGGCGGCCCGCTGGCCCTTGGTGCCGCGGGTGGCCAGGTACCGGCTCACTTCGGCAGGCTGGGCTGCCCGGCCGAGCAGGGCCATATAGGCGGCTGATGCTGCCCGCAGCGGGGCCATGCGGTTGAGCCGTTGCTGGAACTGGTCGCTGCCTGCCAGTTGACCCACAAAATCAGCCACGGTGAGCTGGCCGTTGCGGAACTGGGATTCGGCATCGCCGAGGCGCTCAGAGGCCAGGGGTACCCGGTTGAGCAGCTGGCGATAGCTCGACTCGATCGCCTCCTGAATCTGTTGCTCGCTGGCGGTGCGGCCCAGGGTCACGGGCCTGCCCAGGCTCTGCCGACGGGCGAAGCCCTGGGGCTGGCCAGCCTTGAGGGCCTGATCCATCGCTGCGCCGGGGAGCTTGGCCTGGGCTGAGATCAGCCCGTTGCTCACGGCGGCGCTCCAACCACCGGCGACGCCAATGCTGCGCGCTGCCGGGACAGCTTTGAAGCCGGTGGTCACGCTGCCGGCGGTCCAGGCGCTGGCACCACCCGGGGTGCGGCTGAAGCTGCGGCTGGGAGCCGGCGCTTGGCGAATGGTGCCGGGGCCCTGGGCTGTCTGGGGCTTGGCGGGAGCCATGGCGGCTCCACCGGAAATCTTGGCGCTCCAGCTGCCAACGATCACCTGGCGGCGGTTGGGGAAGTTGCGCTGCACCAGGCTGCCGGGCGTGTTGACCACCTGGGTGGGTGCCACATCAGGCCGTTTGCGGGGGGTGACATCGGCGATGGCCTGCACATCCACCGGACGGTTGAGGGCCGGTACTTGGCGGGCGTTGCGATCGGCCGGGGTGATGAAGCGCTCGTAAGGAACGGTGTCTTCACCGAAGCTCTCGATGTACTCGCGGCTGTTCACCATGGCGTCGACCACGCCGTAGAAGCCCTTGCGGGCGGCGGTGTCGAAGTAGGAATCGATCTCCCAACGGCCGAAGGTGGGGCGGCCAATGATGCGGCGGTGCATCACCTCGATCGCCTTGGTGATGTACAGACCGCTCCAGTAGCGGCGGCGGAAGGCATCGGAGCGGGCCACCTGGCGCACGAATTCGCGCAGGGTGATGTCGCCGTTCTCGAGCTTGATCTCCTCCACCTTGTTGCGCTCACCGGCGTAACCGGCGTTGCCAAGGATCTGCACGTACACCGCGTTGATGACGGACTGGGTGCTGGCCTCGGTGGTGCGCACGCTCGGCTGGCCGCCACGACGGGGCACGGAGTTGCCGCCGGTGGCGATCTGCTGCAGACGCATCACCTTGGGGCCCACGCGCCGCGGGGTGGCCTTGCGGAACTGTGGCGTGTTCATCTGCCCCGGCTGGGCCATGCCATTGCCCACCAGGATCCGGCGGCTGTCGTAGCTGAACGGTGCCGGCCGGGTGGCCACGTTGGCCGTGCCCGAGGGGAAGATCGCGCCGTAGGTGAGCGCGAGGGGATCGTTGCCGCCGCCGTAGGGGTGCTGGTCGGCGAAGGGTTGGCGGTACGAGGCGTAGAGCGTCACGTACTGCGGTGCGCCTTCGAAGGGGGCGCTGAAGCGGAACAGCTTGCGGTTGCTGCCCCAGCCGGCGCTCTCCTGCGCTTCTTCGCCGATGTCGCGCAGGTAGGGAACCGTTTCCTCGCCGAACACCTGGGCGTACTCCATCGAGTTCACCAGGCAATCCACCAGGCCCTTGAGGCCTTGGGCGCTCACGATGTCGAAGTAATAGGTGAACTCCTCACGGGAGCTGATGCCCCGGCCAAGGAAATGGCGGAAGGCCAGCTCCACGGCGCGGCTGTTGGAGAAGCGTCGGTAGAACTGCTTCTGGTACTCCTTGCTACGGCCGAGGGCTCGGATGAATTCGCGCATCGAGATCTGGCCCTGGCGCACCTGGGTGGCCTCCACGGGGCACACCACCAGGCTGTAGCCCTTCTGGATGTCGCGCTCGAACACCTGGCGGTAGGCCGCGCGGATCACCTCAGCCTTCTGGGCTCCGGTCATGCCGGGCTTCATGTTGTAGCGCTGGGCCTTGCCCTGGGCAGCGAGGGCATAGGTGGCCGGCAGTTGCAGGCCCTGGTTCACCGGGCTGCCAAGGCGCTGACGGGCCGAGGGGGTGGCCACCTCCAGTTCGGCGATCAGCACGTTGAAGTACTCGATCACCAGCTTGCGGGCTTCGGGCTGGTCTTTGAGCAGGCCGGCTGCAGCGGCGCGCATCTCCTGCAGGGCCACGTTGGTGGCAGCCAGGGAACAGGCCTTCTCGAGCACGTCGCGCAGGCCGCGGGTGTTCACGGTGAGGATGCTGGGATCGCCGGCCACGAGGGCATAGCCCACGTAGCGCAGGAACCAGGCCAGGTCGCGCAGCGACTTCTTCATCCGCTCGGTGCCGTACCGGCCCACCGCGATCGGGCTGAAGCCGGTGGGCAGCACCACGCGCACATCGGCGTCGCCACCGGCACCCTCAAGCAGCCGGGTGAGGAAGTTGCCGCTGCTAGCGGCACCGCCGGCGAAGGTTTGCACCGACTGCTGGAAGGCCACTTGGTCGGCGGCCAGGGGGGTGCCGTCGGACGCGGTGGCTGTGCTCAGCGGCGCATCCAGATAGGAGAGCGGGGTGCCGCCAGAAAAGATGCGGTTGGCCGCCTTGGCCACGATGAAGTCGGCGTTGGCCGAAATGCGGCGCGCGGCCTCAACCCGCAGCTGGCCGCTCTGGAAAAAGGTGATCAGGTTGTCGAGCTCGCCCCCATCGGGGAAGCGATCCTGTTGCTCCGCCTGACGAACGCTGGAGAGCGGCAGGGTGTCGTAGCGCTGGGGCGAAACCCTTGTGCTGCCGCTGCTGGCGGTCACGGTCATTGACGGAGAGCGAGCCGGGCTTGGGCACGTTACGGCTCGCCATTGGGGCCTTTCGGGCCCCATGAACAAATGTTTGCAGCCTCTCTGGGGCCGTAGCCGGGGCCATGAAAAGCTCCCCCCATTCCGATCGCCAGCCATGCCCGAGGCGACCCAGCCCCGCGATGCCGCCACTCCGGTGGTGAGCGCCTTCTACGACCGCTTCCCCTACCCCGGCGATCCGCTCCAGGACGGCCCCCCGCCTGGATACAACTGGCGCTGGTGTGTCGACAGCGCCACGGCCATGGCCCGGGGCGCAATCCACCAAAGGCCCTGGCGCATCCTCGATGCCGGCTGCGGTACCGGTGTGAGCACGGATTACCTGTGCCATCTGAACCCCGGATCTGCCGTGCTGGCAGTGGATATCAGTGGTGGCACGCTGGAGGTGGCCCGTGAGCGCACCCGTCGCTCCGGGGCCGCAGCCCAGGTGAGCGAGCTGCGGATCGAGCAACGAAGCCTGCTGGATCTGGAAGGGGAAGGCCCTTTCGACTACATCAATTCCGTGGGGGTGCTGCATCACCTGCGGGAGCCCGAGGCTGGCCTGCGCGCCCTGGCCGATCGGCTCGCCCCAGGCGGGGTGCTTCACCTTTTCTTGTATGCCGATGGCGGCCGTTGGGAAATCCATCGCACCCAGAAGGCCCTCACCCTGATGGGCGTGGGCACCGGAGCCGAGGGCCTGCGGCTTGGGCGCCAGCTGTTCACCGATCTGCCTGAAGCGAACCGCCTGCGCCGCCATCACGAACAGCGCTGGGCCCTCGACACCACGGCGGACGCCAACTTCGCTGACATGTACCTGCACCCGCAGGAAACCAGCTACGACATCACGCGCCTGCTCCAGTTCGTGGGCAGTGCCGGGCTCCACTTCGCCGGCTTCTCCAACCCGGAGGTGTGGGATCCGGCCCGCCTGCTCACGGGCGAGCTGCTGGAGCGTGCCCGTGCCCTGCCTGAGCTGGAGCAGTGGCTGCTGGTGGAAGCGCTCGATCCCGATATCAGCCATTTCGAGTTTTTCCTCACCCCGGAGCCGGTGCAGCGCCCCGACTGGAGCGACAGCCCACAACTGCTGGCAACCGGTTTCCTGCGCAACCGCTGCCTGTGGGGCTGGCCGTCGGCGAGCCTGCTGGGTCCCGATCTGATGCCGCTGGCCCTCGAGGACGCCGACCTGCCCCTGGCCGTGGCGGCGGACGCTGCCCCCGCCACACCTCTGCAGGCCCTTGATCTGGCCATGGATCCCCAGGAGCGTTGTGAACGCGCACGGCGTTTGATCGGCCAGAGGGTGCTTTTACCGGTGGTGGGCTGACCCTGCCGGGATCCCTTGTGGAGACAGGCGAGTTGGGGCTGCGTGATAGGTTGCTGCCGCTTTTCGACTCCTTCGATAGTGCAGGCAGCTCTTGCCGCCACGCCCGAAGGCGTCGCCCCTGAGGACGCTTCCGCCACTGCGGTGACGGATGCCATTCCGGTGAGTGAAGCGGGTGCGGCCGATCCCATGGCCGATTACGCCCGCCTTCAGCGTCGTCTGATGCTGGCCACGGCCGCGGTTTCCGTTCTGGTTGTGGCCGTCACCTGGGTGGTCTTCGGAGGCCTAGCGGCCCGCAGCTTGCTTCTCGGCTCCTGCTGCGGCCTGCTCTATCTGCGGCTTCTCGCCCGCAGCGTGGCCCGCCTTGGCCCCGGTTCCCGATCGGTCGGTCGCTTCCAGCTACTGGTTCCGGTTCTGTTGGTGGTGGCCTCCGCCCGAATTCCGTCAATCCAGCTCCTGCCGGCCCTGGCCGGTTTCGTGCTCTACAAACCCGCCCTGCTGCTGCAGGCGGTCTTCGCTCCCTGAACCACACCGTCCCCATGGTTCCCCTGCCTCTTCACCTGCCGTTCGCTGAACTGGAGGTTGGCCAGCAGTTTTATTGGCAACTCGGCAATCTCCATCTCCACGGCCAGGTGTTCCTGAGCTCCTGGGTGGTGATCGGCGCGCTGCTCGCCCTCGTTGTGGTGGGCACCCGCAAGATGGAGCGCGACCCCCGTGGTGTCCAGAACCTGCTGGAGTTCCTCTGGGTTTATATCCGCGATCTGGCCCGTGAGCAGATCGGCGAGAAGGCCTACCGCGACTGGCTGCCCTTCATCGGCACCCTGTTCCTGTTCATCTTTGTCTGCAACTGGGGCGGCGCCCTGATCCCCTGGAAGGTGATCGAACTCCCCAATGGCGAGCTCGGTGCGCCCACCGCCGACATCAACACCACTGTGGCCATGGCCCTGTTGGTGTCCCTCTCGTATTTCTATGCCGGTCTGAGCCGCAAGGGCCTGCGCTACTTCGAGTACTACGTGGAGCCCACGCCGATCATGCTCCCGTTCAAGATCATCGAAGATTTCACCAAGCCCCTCTCCCTCTCCTTCCGTCTGTTCGGAAACATCCTTGCCGACGAACTGGTGGTGGGCGTGCTGGCCTTCCTGGTGCCGGTGATCGTGCCCCTGCCGGCCATGTTCCTGGGTCTGTTCACCAGTGCCATTCAGGCTCTGATCTTCGCCACCCTCGCCGCCAACTACATCGGTGAGGCGGTGCACGAAGAGCACCACTGATCCATCGCCTTGACGGTTCTGACCGTCTGGCAAACTCATCGCGCGCAGGTCCGGGTGGAACCGGGCCCACTCCCTGAGGGGGTGTCCCGGACGCGCCTCGCCCATTCCGCGCTCTTCCTGCGCTACCCCCCACCCACTTCAAGTACTCCCATGAGTGATCTGACCTCCGCCGCTTCCGTACTGGCCGCCGCTCTGGCCGTGGGCCTCGCCGCCATTGGCCCTGGTATCGGTCAGGGCACCGCAGCCGGTCAGGCTGTGGAAGGCATCGCCCGTCAGCCCGAGGCCGAAGGCAAGATCCGCGGCACCCTGCTGCTGTCCCTGGCCTTCATGGAAGCTCTCACCATCTACGGCCTGGTGGTTGCTCTGGTGCTGCTGTTCGCCAACCCCTTCGCCGGCTGATCAGCGCTCGAAGGGAGGTCGCCATTGGTGGCCTCCCTTTCTCACTGATCCCTCCTCTCTTCCACTCTCCGGCGCTCCCCTTCCATGACCAGCTGGCTTCTGCTTGCCGAAGCAGGTGCACAGGAGGGAGGTCTGTTTGACCTCGACGCCACCCTGCCGCTGATGGCGGTTCAGGTGGTGCTCCTCACCCTGATTCTTAACGCCCTGTTTTTCCGCCCCGTGGGTCGGGCCGTGGAAGAGCGCGAGGGTTATATCGCCACCAGCCGTGCCGACGCCAAGCAGAAGCTGGCCCAGGCCCAGCGGCTGGAAGCTGACCTCACCGAACAGCTCAAAGAGGCCCGCCAACAGGCCCAGCAGCTGATTGTTGAGGCTGAGCAGGAGGTTGACAAGCTCTACCGCGAGGCACTGGCTGCCGCCCAGGCTGATGCCAACGCCACCCGCGAACAGGCTCGCCGTGAGATTGAGGCCCAGCGTGACCAGGCCCTGGCGTCGCTGTCGGCTGAATCCGATCGTCTTGGCGCCCTGATCGTCGACCGTCTGCTGGCCGCCAAATGATTGCTTCTCTCTCCACCGTTTTCGCCCACCACGGCGGCTTCGGTCTGAACCTCAACCCCCTCGACACCAACCTCATCAACCTGGTCATTGTGATCGGGGTGCTGGTTTGGTTCCTCAAGGGTTTCCTTGGCGGGATGCTCGAGCGTCGCCGCCAGACCATCCTCAGCGAACTCAACGATGCTGAGGAGCGTCTCAAATCCGCCAACGCTGCCCTGGCCCAGGCCCAGCAGGATCTCGCCGCTGCCCAGCAGAAGGCCGAACAGATCCGTGCCGATGGCAAGGCCCGCGCCGAGGCTGTGCGCGCCGACAGTGAGCGCCGCACCATCGAAGACATGGCCCGCCTGAAGCAAGACGCTGTGGCCGACCTCAATGCTGAGGCCGCTCGCGTGTCCGACCTGCTGCGCCGCGAGGCTGCCCGCCAGGCCATTGAGAAGGCCCTGGCCTCCCTGCCCGGCAAGCTCGATGAGTCGGCTCAGGCCCGGCTGATCGACCAGTCCATCAACACGCTGGGGAACGCCTGATGCCTCTGCTCAACACCATCGCCACGCCTTACGCCGAGGCCCTGCTGCAGGTCACCGAGGCTCGCGAGGAAACCGACACGGTTGCGGCTCAAGCCAAGGCTGTTCTCTCCCTTTGGAACGAGAGCGCCGATCTGCGCGAGGCCATGGCTTCGCCGATTCTTGAGCCTGAAGCCAAGAAAGCTGCTGTTGTTGCCCTGTTCAAGGACGACATCACTCCTTCCTTCCAGAACCTGCTCAAGTTGCTGGCTGACCGCCAGCGCATCGCAGTTCTGGATGCTGTGCTCACCCGCTATCTCGAGCTCTACCGCGATCTCCGCAACATCACCCTGGCCAAGGTGGTGTCGGCCCAACCGCTCTCCGAGGAGCAACAGGCCCAGCTCAATTCCAAGGTGCAGGCGATTGCCGGCACCCAGGCTGTGGAGTTCGACCTTCACGTCGACCCCGCGTTGATCGGCGGCTTCATCGTTTCGATGGGTTCCCAGGTGATCGACGCCAGCCTCTCTGGTCAGGTCCGTCGCCTCGGACTTGCGCTGGCTAAGGCGAGCTAGCCCCTTCCCCTCTCTCTTTCGCGTCCAGCCTCCCTTCTCCTCAGCTCCCCTAGCGGGGACTTCCCACCATGGTATCCATCCGTCCCGACGAGATCAGCGCGATCCTCAAGCAGCAGATTGAGGACTACGACAAGTCGGTTTCCGTCAGCAACGTCGGCACCGTTCTCCAGGTTGGTGACGGTATCGCCCGCATCTACGGCCTCCAGCAGGTGATGGCCGGCGAACTGGTGCAATTCGAAGACGGCACCGAAGGCATCGCCCTCAACCTCGAGGACGACAACGTCGGCGTGGTGCTGATGGGTGAAGGCCTGGGTGTGCAGGAAGGCAGCACCGTGAAGGCCACCGGCAAGATCGCCGCTGTGCCCGTGGGCGACGCAATGCTCGGCCGCGTGGTGAATGCCCTGGGTCAGCCCATCGACGGCAAGGGCGACATCGCCACCACCGATACCCGGCTCATCGAGTCGATGGCCCCTGGCATCATCCAGCGGAAGTCGGTGCATGAGCCCATGCAGACCGGCATCACCGCCATCGACGCGATGATCCCCATCGGCCGCGGCCAGCGCGAGCTGATCATCGGCGATCGCCAAACCGGCAAGACCGCCATTGCGATTGACACGATCATCAACCAGAAGGGCGAAGACGTCGTTTGCGTCTACGTCGCTGTGGGTCAGAAGGCTGCTTCCGTCGCCAACGTGGTGGAAGTGCTCCGCGAGAAGGGCGCCCTCGATTACACCGTGGTGGTGGCTGCCAACGCCTCCGACCCCGCGGCTCTGCAGTACCTGGCTCCTTATACCGGTGCCGCCATTGCCGAGTCCTTCATGTACAAGGGCAAGGCCACCCTGGTCGTCTATGACGACCTCACCAAGCAGGCCCAGGCTTATCGCCAGATGTCCCTGCTGCTCCGCCGTCCCCCCGGTCGTGAGGCCTATCCCGGCGACGTGTTCTATTGCCACAGCCGTCTGCTGGAGCGTGCCGCCAAGCTCTCCGATGCCATGGGCAAGGGCTCGATGACCGCTCTGCCGATCATCGAAACCCAAGCCGGTGACGTGTCGGCCTACATCCCGACCAACGTGATCTCGATCACCGACGGCCAGGTGTTCCTCAGCTCCGACCTGTTCAACTCCGGTCTGCGCCCCGCCATCAACGTGGGTATTTCCGTGAGCCGGGTGGGTGGTGCTGCTCAGACCAAGGCCATCAAGAAGATCGCCGGCACCCTCAAGCTGGAACTGGCCCAGTTTGACGAACTGGCCGCCTTCTCCCAGTTCGCCTCCGACCTCGACGCTGCCACCCAGAAGCAGCTGGCCCGAGGCAAGCGCCTGCGCGAGCTGCTCAAGCAGCCCCAGTTCAGCCCCCTGATCCTGGCTGAGCAGGTGGCCGTGGTGTATGCCGGCGTGAAGGGCATGATCGACGAGGTGCCCGTGGATCAGGTGACCCAGTTCACCCGCGAACTGCGCGAATACCTGCGCACCAACAAGGCCGACTTCATCACCAAGGTGCAAACCGAGAAGCAGCTCAGCGACGAAGCTGAAGCCATGCTCAAGGACGCCATCAACGAGGTGAAGTCGACCATGCTCGCCACCATCTGAGCGAGGCACTAGTCGATGGCGAATCTCAAGGAAATCCGCGACCGAATCAGTTCGGTCAAGAACACGCGCAAGATCACTGAGGCCATGCGCCTCGTGGCCGCCGCCAAAGTCCGCCGCGCCCAGGAGCAGGTGCTCCGCAGCCGGCCGTTCGCCGACCGTCTCGCTCGCGTGCTGGAAAATCTCCAGTCGCGTATGCGCTTCGAGGATGTGGACGCTCCCCTGCTGGAGGAGCGTCCGGTGGAAACCATCACCCTGCTGGCCGTCACCGGCGACCGCGGTTTGTGTGGTGGCTATAACGCCAACATCATTAAGCGCACCGAACAGCGGTTTGCCGAGCTCAAAGACCAGGGCTTCAAGGTGGATTTGGTGCTGATCGGCCGTAAGGCGATCACCTACTTCCAAAACCGG
>CAIOXF010000277.1 GCA_903862155.1 uncultured cyanobacterium
CGCTGCCGGGGCAGGGCGAAGCGGCCCAACTGGACGCTGATATCGGCAGGGTCAAACACCACCACGGCGTTGCCCTCACGGCCGCAGGGGAAATAGCCGTAGGCCACCCGCGGTGTGAGCAGCTTTTCGTCGATGCAGCGCTGTTTCCAGGCCTGGAGCACCGGCTCGGCCTTCTCAGCCAGCATCGCCTCGTATTGCTCTCGGGTTTGTTGCTGTGTCTTGCGCAGCTGCCACTGGCCGGCAAAGAGCGCATTGCGATCCAGGTAGGCGAACACCTCCTCTAGATCAATGTCGGCCTCGGTGAGCACCTGGGTGCCCCAGAAGGGAGGTGTGAGGGCCGGTTCCTCGGCCACCGCCTCAGACCGGTGATCGTTGGGCGTCGAGGGAGCCGCATCTGCGCTCGGTGCGGCGGCGTCTGCGGGTGCCTCGGAAACCTCTGCTTGTGCATCAGTGGTGTCTGCCGCGGGAGCGTCTGCCAGGCCCACGCCCTCCGGCACGCCATTGAGGAAGCCCTGGTGGTCGTCCCAGGCATCGGCGGCCTTGGCCTCCATCAGCGCATCCATGAAGCGCAGGTCGGCGAAGGCGTCTCTGCCATACACCACCTGACCCTTGTAGGCGGCGCGGCAATCGCCATGCACGAAACGGGGAGTGAGGGCCGCGCCGCCGAGGATCACCGGCACGGCAATGCCCGCCTCGTTGAAGGCCTCCAGGTTGTCCTTCATGAAGGCGGTCGACTTCACCAGCAGACCGCTCATGGCGATGCAATCGGCGTTGTGGTGACGCTGGGCCTCAATAATCGCCTCGCAGCTTTGTTTGATGCCGAGGTTGATCACCTCATAGCCGTTGTTGGTGAGGATGATGTCAACCAGGTTCTTGCCAATGTCGTGCACATCGCCCTTCACGGTGGCGATCAGGAACTTGCCCTTGGCTGAACTCTCCCCCTCCACCTTTTCCATGTGGGGCTCGAGATGGGCCACCGCCGACTTCATCGTTTCGGCGCTCTGCAGCACGAAAGGCAGCTGCATCTGGCCCGAGCCGAACAGCTCACCCACCACCTTCATGCCATCCAGCAGGAAGGTGTTGATGATCTGCAGCGGTGGATAGCTCTGCAGGGCCTCATCGAGAGAGCCCTCTAGGCCGATGCGCTCGCCATCAATGATGTGCAGCTTGAGCCGTTCCTCCACCGGCAGATCGGCCAGGGAGGGGCCTGAGGCCCGGGCCTCCTTGGCACTCACCCCCTCAAAAAGCGTGGTGAGTTCGGTGAGGGGGTCGTAGGTGCAGATGCCGTTCTCAAACCGCCGCTTGTCGTAGATGAGATCGCGGCATACCTGCTGGTGTTCCTCGCTGATCTTCACCAGCGGCAGGATCTTGGCCGGGCTCACGATGGCCGCATCCATGCCGGCCTCACAGCAGTCGTGCAGGAACACGGAGTTGAGCACGATGCGCGCGGCGGGCGAGAGGCCGAAGCTCACGTTGCTGACGCCGAGCACCACATGGACCCCGGGCAAGTTCTCGCGGATCTGGCGGATCGCATTCACCGTGGCCAGGCCGTTTTCGCGGTCTTCCTCGATGCCGGTGGAGATGGGCAGGGCGAGGGGGTCGTAGAAGATTTCGTGGGCCGGGATGCCGAATTCAAGGGCATCGCGATAGGCGCGCTGAGCAATAGCGAACTTCTTCTCCGCCGTGCGGGCCATCCCGTCTTCATCGATGGTGCCCACCACCACGCCGGCGCCATAGCGCTTGGCGAGCTCCAACACCTTGAAGAAGCGCTCAGGCCCGTCTTCGTAGTTGGTGGAGTTGAGGATGCACTTACCGCCGGCCACCTTCAGGCCGGACTCCATCTTCTGCCACTCGGTGGAGTCGAGCATCAGCGGCAGGTTCACGTTTGTCACAAGCCGGCTCACCAGCTCATGCATGTCGCGCTCACCATCGCGACCCACGTAGTCGACGTTCACGTCGAGCACGTGGGCGTTTTCCTTCACCTGGCCGCGGGCCACGGCCACCAGGCCGTCCCAGTCTTCTTCGGCCAGCAGCTCCCGCACCTTCTTGCTGCCGCTGGCATTGAGGCGCTCACCAATGATGAGGAAGGAGTTGTCTTGGTGATAAGGCGTGGTGCCGTAGATCGACGCGGCCGAGGGTTCCACCTGCAGCAGGGGCCGCGGACCCTCCACGCCCAGGGGATCCAGCTGGGCATCCGATCGGCGCACGGGCCGGGGAGCAGCCTGCAACTCGCTTGAAAGTTCGCTCAGGGCTTGGATGTGGGCCGGTGTGGTGCCGCAACAGCCACCGATCACCTGCACGCCCAAATCTTCCACGAAGTGCATCAGCTGCATCTTCATTTCCACAGGCGTCAGCCGGTAGTGGGCCACGCCGCCTATGTTCTCGGGCAGGCCAGCGTTGGGGATGCAGCTCACCACAAAGGGGCTGTGGGCGCTGAGATAGCGGATGTGCTCCTTCATCTGCTCCGGCCCAGTGGCGCAGTTGAGGCCGAGCACATCGATCGGGAACGGCTCGAGGATCGCCACCACCGCGGCGATGTCGGAGCCCACCAGCATCGTGCCGGTGGTTTCCATCGTCACGCTCACCATCAGCGGGCGGCGCTCACCGGTCTTGCTGAAAGCGTCCTCGATGCCCTGGAGCGCTGCCTTGATCTGCAGCACGTCCTGGCAGGTTTCCACGATGAACAGGTCCACATCGCCCGCCAGCAAGCCCTCGGCCTGCTCCTGGAACGAAGCGCGCATCGTGTCGAAGTCCACGTGGCCCAGGGTGGGCAGCTTGGTGGTGGGCCCCATCGAGCCGGCCACAAAACGGGGCTTCTGGGCCGTGGAATAGGCGTCGGCCATCTCCCGGGCCAGGTCCGCAGCCTTCTTGTTGATGGCGAAGGCCTGATCGGCGATGTCGTATTCGGCCAACACCAGCGAGGTAGCCCCGAAGGTGTCGGTCTCAATCACATCGGCACCCACCTCCAGAAAGTGGCGGTGCACAGCCTGCACCGCATCCGGGCGGCTGAAGACCAGGTATTCGTTGCAGCCGTCCAGGGCCGCACCACCGAAATCGTCGGCGGTGAGGTTCATCTGCTGGAGCGAGGTGCCGGTGGCGCCGTCGAACACCAGCACAGGCCGCTCAGCAGCGTGGAGCCGCTCCAGGAAGCCCACGCGCTGGCCGGCAGGACGGGCCTGACTGACCCCGGAACTCGCCACCACCATCAGCCGTCGATGCGAACGCGCGTCACCCAGTGGTCATAGGCGGAATCACGGCCTTCCGTGATCGCCGTCAGGCGCTCCCGGATGCTGTCCATCACCGGACGGCTGGTGGGCATGTCGGTGGATTCCACCCGGCGCACGGGCGTCACCTTGGCGGCGGTGCCGCTCAGGAACACCTCATCGGCCACGAACAGCTCGCTCTTATCCACAGCCCGTTCGATCACCTCAATGCCCATGGTCTTGGCCAGCTCGATCACGCTGGCGCGGGTGATGCCTTCGAGGATGTCTTGATCCACGCCAGGGGTGATCAGCACGCCATCGCGCACGATGAACAGGTTCATGCCGCTGGCCTCGCTCACCTTGCCGCGGCTGTTAAGCAGCAGGGCCTCATCGAAACCGCTCTTGACGGCCTCTGTTTTGGCCAGGGAGCTGGTGATGTAAGCGCCGCTGATCTTGCCACGCAGGGGCAGGGAGCGGTCTTCCTGGCGGGTCCAGGAGCTGATGCGGCAGCTCACCCCCTCGGGCGAGAGGTAATCACCGAGCTCCAGGC
>CAIOXF010000278.1 GCA_903862155.1 uncultured cyanobacterium
CCCTTGTATTTCACCTGCAGCGTTTCGCGGTTGTAGCGGGCGCCCTTGCACACATCGCACTGCACGTACACATCGGGCAGGAAGTTCATCTCAATCACGTTCACGCCCTGGCCGCTGCAGGCCTCACAGCGGCCGCCCTTCACGTTGAAGCTGAACTGACCCACCTGATAGCCGCGGGCCTTGGCCTCCACCGTGGCGGCAAACACCTGGCGGATCGGATCAAAGGCGCCGGTGTAAGTGGCGGGATTGGAACGGGGCGTGCGGCCGATCGGGGATTGATCGATCACGATCACCTTGTCGATCGCCTTGATGCCCTTCAGCTCCTGCACGCCGGAGGGGAACGGCACCTTCAGGCCGAGCTTGTGCTCCAGCGCCGGATGGAGCAGCTCGTTCACCATCGTGCTCTTGCCGCTGCCGCTCACACCCGTCACGCACACCAGGCGCCCCAGCGGAAACTCCACATCGAAGCCGCTGAGGTTGTTGCGCTCGCAGCCCACCAGGGTGATCTTGCGCGACCCCGCCGTCCGTCGTTCGGCCGGGGTGGGGATCGCACGGCGGCCGCTCAGGTAGGCGCCGGTAAGCGAGTCCTCCGATTCGAGCAGCGCCTCCAAACCACCCTCCGCCACGATGCGGCCGCCGTGCACGCCGGCGCCAGGGCCGATGTCCACGATGTGGTCGGCGGCCCGCATGGTGTCTTCGTCGTGCTCCACCACGATCAAGGTGTTGCCCAGATCGCGCAGCTTCAGCAACGTGGCCAGCAGCCGGTCGTTGTCGCGCTGGTGCAGGCCGATGCTCGGCTCGTCCAGCACGTAGAGCACGCCGGTGAGGCCCGCACCGATCTGGGTGGCCAGGCGGATGCGCTGGGCCTCGCCGCCGCTGAGCGTCATCGCCGGGCGATCCAGGCTCAGGTAATCCAGGCCCACATCCAGCAGGAAGCGCAGGCGCATGCGGATCTCGCGCAGCACCAGATCACCGATCTGGATCTGACGCGGGCTGAGCAGGGGTTCGGCGCCCTCGCTCTCGCCCACCCCCATCAGCTGCTCGATCCGCCGCAGGCTCTCGCCCACGCTGGTGCTGGTGAGCTCGTGGATCCGGTAGGGGCCCACCCGCACCGCCAGGGCCTCGGGCCGCAGCCGCAACCCCTGGCAGCTGGCGCAGGGCACCAGCTCCAGATACTTCTCCAACTTCTGGCGCACCGCCTCACCGCTGGCATCGCGGAGCTGGCGCTCGAGGATCGGCAGGATCCCCTCAAAGGGGCGCACGTAGGTCTGCGCCTTGCGATAGCGGCTGTCGGCCTGGATCTCGATCGGCTCCCGTGAGCCGTTGAGCAGCACGTCCTGCTGCTCGGGGGTGAGCTGGTTCCAGGGGGTCTTGATCTCGAAGCCGAAGGCCTCACCCACCGAATAGAGCAGCGAGAAGTAATAGGAGTTGTCTTTCTCGGCCCAGGGCGCCACGGCGGCATACACCGGCAGCGAGGGATCGGGGATCACCCGCTCCTGGGTGAACTTGCGCAGATGGCCGATGCCGTGGCAATCGGGGCAGGCGCCATAGGGGCTGTTGAACGAGAACAGCCGCGGTGAGAGCTCCTCCATCACCGCCCCATGCACCGGGCAGGCGAAGTTCTCGGAATAGAGCCGCTCCTGCTCCACCCCCTCCGGCAGCTCCTCACCCGCCTTGGGCACCACCTCCACCAGGGCCAGGCCATCGCCGCGCTTGAGGGCCGTGCGCAGCGAATCGGTGAGCCGCTCCTGAATGCCCTCACGGGCCACCAGGCGATCCACCACCACCTCGATGTTGTGGGCGTGGTTCTTGTCGAGCTCGATGTTGTCGGCCAGCTCGCGCACCTCACCGTTGATGCGCACCCGGGCAAAACCCTCGGCCACCAGGCCACTCAGCAGCTTCACGTGGGTGCCCTTCTTGCCGCGCACCACCGGTGCCAGCAGTTGGTAGCGGGTGCCTTCGGGAAGCTTGAGGATCTGGTCCACCATCTCGTCGATGGACTGGGGCCGGATCGAGCGGTCGCACTCCGGGCAATGGGGCTCACCGGCGCGGCCGAACAGCAGGCGCAGGTAGTCCTGGATCTCCGTCACCGTGCCCACGGTGGAGCGGGGGTTGTGGCTCGTGGATTTCTGGTCGATCGAGATCGCCGGTGACAGCCCCTCGATGGCGTCCACATCCGGCTTGTCCACCTGGCCGAGGAACTGCCTCGCGTAGGCCGAGAGGCTCTCCACGTAGCGGCGCTGGCCCTCGGCAAAGATCGTGTCGAAGGCCAGGGAGCTCTTGCCGCTGCCGCTCACGCCGGTGAACACCACCAGCTTGTTGCGGGGGATCGTGAGATCCACGTTCTTGAGGTTGTGCTGGCGCGCGCCGCGCACCCGGATCACGTCCTCCAGGGAGCCGCCGCTCAGCACCCGGCTGCCGTCCAGCTGGGCAGCCTTCTCATGCAGGGTGAGCGCAGGCGCGTCGTTGTTGGCCTTGCTGCTCTTGGCGCGGGGCATCCGGCCGGCTCGAGAACGGCTGATTCTATGGGCGGCGGCCTGATGAGCTGAACAACCTCAAGTGTTGAGGGTGCGGCGGATGTCCTTCATCAGCAGCACGAGGTGA
>CAIOXF010000279.1 GCA_903862155.1 uncultured cyanobacterium
CTTCCACGCCACCGAACTCGTCGGTGACCAGGGCAATGTGAATGCCGCTGCGTTTGAACTGCTCGAGCACCGAAAGGGCCCGGGTGCTCTCCGCCACAAACAGGGGCGGTTGCATTAGCTCTTCCAGGTTGATCGGCTGGCCGGTGATCTTGGCCGACAGCAGGTTGCGCACCCGCACCACCCCAAGGCAGTCGTCGAGGCTGCCCCTGCCCACCGGGAAGCGGGAGTGGGTGCTCTCCAGCACTTCCTGGAGGCTGTCTTCCAGGGGCTCCTCCACATCGAGCCAGCAGATGTCGGTGCGGGGGGTCATCAGGGTCTTGATGGTGCGGTCGCCCAGGCGCAGCACCCGCTGCACCATGTCGTGCTCCACCTCTTCGAACACGCCGGAATCGGCGCCCTGGCGAATCATCGCCTTGATCTCGTCTTCGGTGATGTCGGGCTCATTGCTGGCCGACACCCCCAGCAGCTTCAGCAGCACATCGGTGGACTTGCTGAGCAGGTGCACCACCGGCGCACTCACCCGCGACAGCCAGCGCATGGTGGGCGCCATGGTGCAGGCCAGCTGCTCGGGATTGGCCAGGGCCAGGCGCTTGGGCACCAGCTCGCCAATCACCACTGAGAGAAACGTGATGGCGGCCACCACCAGGCCAAAGCTCAGCCCCTCGCTGTAGGGAGCCAGCACAGGCACCTGATCCAGCAGGGGCGCCAGTTGGCGAGCCACCGTGGCGCCACCCACAGCACCGCTGAGGATGCCGATCAGGGTGATGCCGATCTGAACGGTGGAGAGGAATTCGTTGGGCGAATCCGCCAGGCGCAATGCCACCCGGGCGGATCGGCGGCCCTTCTCGCCCAGTTGCTGCAACCGGTGGCGACGGGCGGAAACGATCGCGATTTCGGCGCCGGAGAAAAGACCGTTGGCAACGATCAGCAGCAGGATGATCAGGATCTCCAGCGCCAAGAAAAGAGTCGTCTCCTGAAATTTCGCCCAATCTACAGGGATTGGATCAGATCAATCTCGTGGTTGCTATCAGCCTCGCGGTTGCGATCAGCGGCCGGGGAGCTGGCGCAGGGCGTCTGCGGCTCCCATCACCACCAGTAGTTCGCCCGCTTCCAGCACGTGGGAGGCCGGAGGGTTCACGGTGAGATCGTTGTCGGGGCCGCAGGCCAGCACGCTCACGTTGTAATTCTTGCGCAGGTTCAGGTCGCGCAGCGACTGGCCCACGAAGGAGCCCGGCACTCGGATCTCCTCGATGCTGTTGCGGTCGTCGAGGCGCAGGCGCTCCAGCAGGTTGGGGCGCACCAGCTCCATGCCCAGGCGCACGCCCTGCATCTTCGAGGGGAACACCACCCGGTCGGCGCCCACCCGCTGCAGCATCTTCATGTGCAGGTCGGTGGTGGCGCGGGCAATCACCTGTTTCACCTTGGAGCCGGGGGCGTCCTTGGCGATCAGGGTGGCGGTGATGCTCACCTCGATCGGCTCGCGCATCGCCACCACCACCGTGTCCATGTCGAGCACACCGGCGGCCCGGAGTGCCTCTTCGTCGGTGCAATCCACTACGCGGGCCTCGATCGAGGGATCCACCAGGCGCAGGGCATCAATGGCTCGCTGGCTGTTGTCGATCGCCAGCACATCGGCGCCGCTGCGCATCAGCTC
>CAIOXF010000280.1 GCA_903862155.1 uncultured cyanobacterium
ATGGTGACCAGCTTGTCCCAGTTACCGCCCTCGAACAGCACAGCAGCCCGGGTACCGGAGATGCGCTGCACGAAGCCGGTGTAGCCGTTGTAGATGGAGCGGGCGTCGCGCACCACCACGGTGGAGCCGGGCAGGATCGGCAAATCGGCCATCGCGCGGGGCTGACTGAGGGCCAGCGGAGAAGATGCGGCCATTATCGGGAGATGGACGCATCAGTGACGACACCGGTGGCAGACCCCCCGCAATCCCCCGCCGCATCAGCCGACGAGCTGCTGGTGGTGGGGAAAATCGTGGCGGCCCAGGGGCTCAGGGGCGAGCTGCGCCTGCTGCCTATGAGCGACTTCCCCGAGCGGTTCACCAAGGCGGGCCCCCGCTGGCTGCAGCGCAAGAGCGACCCGGCGCGGTCCGTGCACCTCAAGGGCGGCCGCCAGCTGCCGGGCAAGGAGATGTATGTGGTGCGGCTGGAGGGGATCGATAGCCGCGAGGCGGCCGAGGCCCTGGTGGGCGAGCAGCTGATGGTGCGCGCCAGCGACCGGCCCAAACTGGCGCGCGGCGAGTTCTACCTGCTCGATCTGGTGGGACTGGAGGTGCGGCTGGAAGAGAGCGGCACGGTGGTGGGCCATGTGCGCGACCTGATCCACGCCGGCAACGACCTGCTGGAGGTGGAGCTCAGCCCCGAACGGGGCGGCCGCTCGATCCTGATCCCCTTCGTGAAGGCCATCGTTCCCACCGTGGAGCTCCAGGACGGCTGGATTGGCATCACCCCGCCGCCCGGGCTGCTGGAGCTCTGAGCTCCAATCCCATGGCTGGAATCACCGGGAGATACTCCCCATTGTGGTGCGCGAATCTGGGAAAGATTGATTCGTTGGCGCGTGGTCAGCAGCACCCTGGTACCCGTGATCCTGTGCGGCGGCACAGGCACCCGGTTGTGGCCGCTATCGCGGGCCACCTATCCGAAGCAGTACTGGGCGCTGGCCGGAAGCGGTGAGGAAACCCTGCTGCAGCAGACCCACCAGCGGCTGGAAGGACTGGCCGGACTGGCCGCGCCGCTGCTGATCTGCAATGAAGACCACCGCTTCATCGTGGCCGAGCAGATGCGCCAGATCGGGGTGGATCCGGCAGCGATTCTGCTGGAGCCGGTGGGCCGCAACACTGCTCCCGCCGTGGCGGTGGCAGCCCTGAAGGCCACGGCCCGCGGTGAGGATCCGCTGTTGCTGGTGCTGGCCGCCGACCATGTGATTCAAGACCCCGCGCGCTTCCAATCCACGGTGGAAGCCGGCATGGAGGCAGCAGAAGCCGGTCAGCTGGTGACCTTCGGGATCGTGCCGACCGCGCCGGAAATCGGCTACGGCTACATCGAGGCCGCGCAATCGCTCGCGGGAGCCAGCGCACCGGTGCCAATTGCGCGCTTTGTGGAGAAGCCCGATCGCGCCACCGCCGAGCAGTTCCTGGCGACGGGGCGCTTCACCTGGAACAGCGGCATGTTCCTGTTCAAGGCCAGCGCGATCCTGGCCGAACTCGAGCGCCTGGCCCCCGATGTGGTGAGTGCCTGCCGTTCGGCCCTGGAACACGACGCCGCCGATCTGGATTTCCTGCGGTTGGAGCGGGAGGCCTTTGCCGGCTGCCCCAACGTGGCGATCGACGTGGCGGTGATGGAGCGGACCGAGCGGGGCGCGGTACTGCCGCTGGAGGCGGGCTGGAGCGATGTGGGGAGCTGGAGTGCCCTGTGGGAAACGGCAGCCGAGCGCGATGGGCAGGGCAACGTGTTGCGCGGCCGCGTGATCAGCGAGGGCAGCCGCAACTGCTATCTGCGCAGCGAGCACCGACTGGTGGTGGGCCTGGGCGTGGAAGACCTGGTGGTGGTGGAAACCGATGACGTGGTGCTGGTGGCCCACCGCGACCGTGCGCAGGATGTGAAAACCGTGGTGGGGCAGCTGGAATCAGCCGGCGCCTACGAGAGCAAGGCCCACCGCAAGATCTACCGGCCCTGGGGCTCCTATGACGGGGTCACCGAAGGCGGCCGCTGGCAAGTGAAGAAGATCGTGGTGAACCCCGGTGCCAGCCTCTCGCTGCAGATGCACCACCACCGGGCCGAACACTGGATCGTGGTGGCCGGCACCGCGCTGGTGGAGAAAAACGGCGTGGAGGAGCTGGTGGGCGAAAACCAGAGCACCTACATCCCCCTGGGCTGCCGTCATCGCCTCACCAACCCGGGCAAGATCCCGGTGGAAATGATCGAGGTGCAGAGCGGGCCGTATCTGGGCGAAGACGACATCGTGCGCTTTGAAGACCGCTATGGGCGCAGTGACCAACCGCAGCAACAGGCAATCGCCAGCTAACTCCCAGCGTTGGAGCGGCCCCCTGCTCGTCGGGCGCCGGCCTACGGCCGGGTAGCCCGCCGCTCAGGGGGCCGCTCCAACCGGGAACTCGCAGCCAGGGCAATGCAGGCCTGACGAGCAAGTCAGGAAGATGCACTCTCCGGCCCCCTGAACCCCTGCCGAGCCGGGGGCCAGCCGAAGGGCGCCTACCCGGCGCAAGCCGGCGGCGTCCTGAGGTTGCCCCCGGCTCGGCAGCAGGAGCTCACTCCACGGTGACGCTCTTGGCCAGGTTCCGCGGTTGATCCACGTCTAGGCCCCGGTGAGCCGCTATGTGGTAGCTCAGCAGCTGCATCGGCACCACCGTCAGCAGCGGGCTCAGCAGCTCATCCACCTCCGGCACCGGCATTAGCACGTCGAACAGCTCCGTATCCGGACCTACCGGCGCCACGCCAATCAGCTGGGCATCGCGGGCCTTGGCCTCCTGAGCGTTGCTCAGCACCTTGTCGAACACCGCGCCCGGCACCGCAATCGACACCACCGGCACCTTGGCATCGAGCAGGGCGATGGGCCCATGCTTCATCTCACCGGCCGGGTAGCCCTCTGCATGGATGTAGCTGATCTCCTTGAGCTTCAGCGCACCCTCGAGGGCAATCGGGTAATTGATGCCACGCCCCAGGAAGATCACGTCCTGGGTGCTCTCGAACCGGTGCGCCAGCTCCTCGCTGCGCCGGTCGTGCTCCTCCACCAAGGTCCGCAGCTGCTCCGGCACCGCCTTCAGGCCAGCCACCAGGGTCTGCAGCCGCTCACGGGTGATCGTGGCGCCGCCGGCTTGCTGGCCCACCCGCCGCTCGGCAAAAGCGATCGCCAGCCCATAGAACGCCAGCAGCTGGCCCAAGAACGTCTTGGTGGCAGCCACGCCCACCTCAATGCCGGCGCCGATGTCCACCACATCGCTCACCAACCGTCCCAATGAGCTCTCCGGCCTATTCGTAATCCCCAGCAGCCGCGGTGCATAGGCCGGAGCCGCCACCAGCTGGCGGCGCTCCTGCTCCATCGCCAACGCCGCCAGCGTGTCGGCCGTTTCGCCCGACTGGGTCACCCCGATCGTGAGCGTGTTCGGGCTCAGCGGCGGCGGCGCATAGCGGAACTCGCTCGCATAAAACACGCTGGTGGGAATGCCCGAGAGCTGCTCCAGCAGATACGCCCCCACCTGGGACGCATGGCGGCTGGTGCCGCAGGCCAGCACCTGGATCCGCTCCACCCCCGCATAGAAATCCTCATCCAATGGCAGCGCCACCAGTGGGCCAGCCCCGCCTGCGGCCTCGGGCAGATGACGCGCCACCCACAGTGCCGCCGTTTCCGGCTGCTCATGGATCTCCTTCAGCATGAAGTGCTTAAAGCTGCGCTTGTCCGCCACGTGCTCCGTGCCGCTCAGCAGGCTCGGCGTGCGCTGCACCCGCTCACCCGCTGCGTCGTACAGCTCAATCCCCAGCGGGGTGAGCAGCGCCACCTCCCCATCCTCAAGAGGAAGGATCGTGCGCGTGAATCCCGCCAGCGCCGGCGTATCACTGGCGCAGAGAAACTCGCCCTCACCCAGGCCAATCAGCAGCGGTGCCGCCTTGCGCGCCACCACCAGCGCGCCAGGCGTTTTGGCCCACACCACCGCCAGCGCATAGGCCCCATGCAGCCGCGGCAGCACTGCCTGCAGCGCCTCCAGCAGCAGCGCGCCACTGGGCTTGCGACCAACCGCCACGAACTGAGCCAGCTGGCGGCCCACCAGGTGGGGGATCACCTCCGTATCGGTGTCGCTCTTGAAAACAACCCCCTGGGCCTGCAGCTCCTCTCGCAGGCTCCGGTAGTTCTCGATGATCCCGTTCTGCACCACCGCCACCTCACCGGATCCATCCAGGTGCGGGTGGGCGTTGCGCTCCTCCGGTTTGCCGTGCGTCGCCCAGCGCGTATGCCCGATGCCGCACTGACCTGCAGCCCCCTGGGCCTCATAGCGGGCAGTGAGATTCATCAACTTCCCCTCTGCCCGCAGGCAGCTCAGCTCACCCGCCGCATCAACCGTGGCGATCCCCGCCGAGTCGTAGCCCCGATACTCCAGTTGGCGCAGGCCCTCGAGCAGTTGCGGCGCCGCATCCCTTGATCCGATCAGCGCAACGATTCCGCACATAGGGCTGAAGCAATAAAAAAGCCCGGCTCCGGGCCGGGCTTGAGCTTATGGGAACTAAGCGAAGCGCTCAGTACGAGAGACCCATGGAACGGGAGGTCTCGTCGCCCAGGTAGACGCGAATCGAGAGGAAGTCGGTGGGGCAGGCGGTTTCGCAGCGCTTACAGCCCACGCAGTCTTCAGTGCGAGGAGAGGACGCAATCTGACCGGCCTTGCAACCGTCCCAGGGCACCATCTCGAGCACATCGAGAGGGCAGGCACGCACGCACTGGGTGCAGCCGATGCAGGTGTCGTAGATCTTGACGGCGTGGGACATGTGCCTCGGGTTGCGTCAGCGGGGCTTTGGCCGAAGAAAACGGCAAGGCGCTCAACGTACCCAAGGGATCCGGACCCCAACCGGAGCCATCCGCTTGCCTTCACCCTTGTTCATACGGCCCCCCGCACCAGAAGAGCGTCCACAGGGCGACCCGTAGAGTGCTGCGACTCTCTCAGCGGCCATGTCCCAGGAAGCGATTTTCGAGAAAGTGCGCTCGATCGTTGCCGAGCAGCTCAGTGTTGACGCTGCTGAGGTGAAGCCTGAATCCAACTTCCAGAACGACCTCGGTGCTGACTCGCTCGACACCGTCGAGCTGGTGATGGCCCTGGAAGAAGCCTTCGACATCGAGATCCCAGACGAAGCCGCCGAGGGCATCACCACCGTGGGTGACGCCGTCAAGTACATCCTGGACAAGCAGGCCTGAGCCATTCATGGTGCAGGGTCTCCAGCGCGTCGTCGTCACCGGCCTCGGCGCGGTTACTCCCATTGGCAACGACGTTTCCACCTATTGGGAAGGTCTGAGCACGGGCCGCAACGGCGTGGCAGGGATCACGCTGTTCGACGCGTCGCGCCATGCCTGCCGCTTCGCCGCTGAGGTGAAGAACTTCGACCCCAGCGGCTGGCTGGAACCGAAGGAGGCCAAGCGCTGGGACCGCTTCTGCCAGTTCGGCGTGGTGGCGGCCAAGCAGGCCGTGTCCCATGCCGGCCTCACCATTGATGCGTCCAACCAGCATCGCGTTGGTGTGGCAATCGGCTCAGGCGTGGGCGGCCTGCTGATGATGGAAACCCAGGCCCATGTGCTCAACGACCGCGGCCCCGACCGGGTGAGCCCGTTTTGCGTGCCGATGATGATCCCGAACATGGCCACGGGACTCACCGCCATTGCCCTGGGGGCCAAGGGTCCGAGCACGGCCGTGGCCACCGCCTGTGCCGCTGGATCGAACGCCATTGGGGACGCCTTCCGCCTGATCCAGCTCGGCCACGCCGACGCCATGGTGTGCGGTGGCGCCGAATCCGCCATTACTCCGCTTGGTGTGGCTGGTTTCGCCAGCGCCAAGGCACTGTCCTTCCGCAACGACGACCCCGCCACGGCCAGCCGGCCGTTCGATGCCGAACGCAACGGCTTCGTGATCGGTGAAGGCGCCGGTGTGCTTGTGCTGGAAAGCCTCGAGCACGCCAAAGCCCGTGGCGCGAACATCCTGGCCGAAATCGTGGGTTACGGCATGACCTGCGATGCCCACCACATCACCGCCCCCTCCCCCGGTGGCGTGGGCGGTGCCGAAGCGATGCGCCTCGCCCTGAAGGACGGCGAACTGGCTGCTGAGTCGGTGGACTACGTGAATGCCCACGGCACCAGCACCCAGGCCAACGACGCCAACGAGACCTCGGCCATCAAGAGCGCCTTGGGTGATCACGCCTTCTCGATTCCGGTGAGCTCCACCAAATCCATGACCGGCCACCTACTCGGTGGCAGCGGCGGCATCGAAGCCGTGGCAGCTGTGCTGGCGATGGGGCATGGACTCGTGCCGCCGACCATCAATTATCAAAATCCGGATCCCAACTGTGATCTGGATGTCGTGCCGAACCAGGCCCGGGAACGGAAACTCGATGTCGTGCTTTCCAACTCCTTCGGTTTTGGCGGCCACAACGTGTGCCTCGCCTTCCGGCGACTGAGCTGATGACGCGTTAGCTCGCAGCACCGGCAACGCTCTCGATGCGCTGCTCCCGGAACCTCCTTACCCCGTAACTCCACACACCGATCCGATGGTCGCCGCCCCCTCCTCACCCGCGTCCACCAGCCAGGTGGAAACGCTGTGCATCAACAGCATTCGCTTCCTGGCCGTCGACGCCATTAACAAGTCGAACTCCGGCCACCCGGGGCTGCCGATGGGCTGTGCCCCCATGGCCTATGCACTGTGGGACAAGGCCCTCAAGCACAACCCCAAGAACCCCAAGTGGTTCAACCGTGACCGCTTCGTGCTGTCGGCTGGCCACGGCTGCATGCTGCTGTACGCGCTGCTGCACCTCACCGGCTACGACTCGGTGACCATCGACGACATCAAGCAGTTCCGCCAGTGGGGCAGCCGCACCCCCGGTCACCCCGAAACCTTCGAGACCGCTGGCGTTGAAGTCACCACCGGTCCCCTGGGTCAGGGCATTGCCAATGCCGTGGGTCTGGCCATGGCCGAAGCCCACCTGGCGGCCAAGTTCAACAAGCCCGACTGCACGGTTGTTGATCACACCACCTACGTGATCATGGGCGACGGTTGCCATCAGGAAGGTGTGAGCGGTGAAGCCGCCTCCCTGGCTGGGCACCTGGGCCTGGGCAAGCTGATCGCCCTCTACGACGACAATCACATCACCATCGACGGAAACACCAATGTTTCCTTCACGGAAGATGTGCTGAAGCGCTACGAGGCCTACGGCTGGCACACCATCCACGTTGCTGACGGCAACACCGATGTGGCGGCCATCGCCAAGGCCATTGAAGAGGCCAAGGCCGTCACGGATCGTCCCACGATGATCAAGGTGACCACCACCATCGGCTACGGCTCCCCCAACAAGGCCAACACTGCTGGCGTGCACGGTGCCGCTCTGGGCGCTGAAGAAGCTGAGCTCACCCGCAAGAACCTCGGCTGGAGCTACGGCGAATTCGAAGTCCCCCAAGAGTCGTACGACCACTGGCGCCAGGCCATCACCCGCGGTGAGGCTGCCGAGGCTGCCTGGAACGCCACCCTGGCCGACTACCGCGCCAAGTACCCCACCGAGGCTGCCGAATTCGAACGCCGTCTGCGGGGCGAACTGCCCCAGGGCTGGGACGCCAACCTCCCGAGCTACGGCGCCGAGGACAAGGGCCTGGCCACGCGCCAGCACTCTTACAACTGCCTCAATGCCATCGGCCCCAACCTGCCGGAGCTGATCGGCGGTTCGGCCGACCTCACCCACTCCAACCTCACCGACATCAAGGGTGAGAAGGGCTTCCAGAAGGGTGCCGAAGCCAACCGCTACCTGCACTTCGGTGTGCGCGAGCACGCCATGGCTTCGATCCTCAATGGCCTGGCTTATCACGGCAGTGGTCTGGTTCCCTACGGCGGCACCTTCGCCGTGTTCGCCGGCTACATGGTGGGCGCCATGCGCCTCTCCGCCCTGAGCGAACTGGGTGTGATCTACGTGCTCACCCACGACTCCATCGGCCTGGGTGAAGACGGCCCCACCCACCAGCCGATCGAAACGCTGGCCAGCCTGCGCTCGATCCCCAACATGCTGGTGATCCGCCCCGGCGACGGCAACGAAACCAGCGGCGCCTACAAGG
>CAIOXF010000281.1 GCA_903862155.1 uncultured cyanobacterium
CCACCCCAAAACGGGGTCAAGCCACCCCTAACATGGGTGAAAGAACTCCGTGCGGGGGTAGTCCCTCGCCGACGGCCGTGAACCCAGTGCTTGAAGCCTTGTTCGGCAACCGAACCGCCACCTGCGTGCTGCTGTTTTTGCAGTGCTACGGAGAAGGGCATGCCCAGCGCATTGCCAACACCTTCGGGTTTGGACTGAACATGACGCAAAGACAACTGAATCGACTGGAAGAGAACGGAGTACTTGTTAGTCGCCGCCTAGGAAACATGAGGATCTTCAGCTTCAACGAACGAAACCCAACCATCCAAAACCTGCGCACCATGCTGGAAAGAGAACTCAGCACCCTCCCAGAAGCAGACCAGGAGCAGTATTTCCGGCAGCGGCAACGCCCCAGGCAAACCTCCAAGCCTTTGGTGGTCCATGGCTGAAATAACTCCCGACACATCGCTGCAGGAACTGGCAGCACTCATCAGCCAAACCCTCGAAGCCGAGGGGATTGTGGCGACACTCTCCGGCGGAGCAGCTGTTTCGATCTACACCAACAATCGCTACCAGAGCTACGACCTCGACTTCGTCACCAGCGCGAACCGCAACAAACTCGCCAAAACCATTGAGAGCCTCGGTTTTCTTGAAACCAAGGCCAAACGGCTGTTCGCTCACCCCAAGACGGCCTGGCTTGTGGAGTTTCCAGCAGGACCGCTGGGATTCGGCAACCCTCTGCGTGATGGACAGATTGGCTGCATTTGTGCACTGGAAAGATCGACAGTGCTGGGAACAAGCAACCTGGGTTGCCCAAAATCACCCTGTGGACTGGGCCAACCTCATGCAATGGGCACGCACTGAAGGCATGGCAGAAAGCGAATGGGAACGGTTCGAATCAACAGCGCAAAGACAGGGATAACCCTCTGAACTCCGTGATCAACGGTTGATGCGCTGCATCTGCCAGGTCACCAGCGTGCCCACCGGGCTCCAGAGCAGATAGGGCAGCAGCAACCACCAGCCCGCCGGGCTCACCAGCGCCACCGCAATCGCGAGTGCCAGGCCCCACACCCAGCCGATGAAGCCGATCGCCGTGCCGTTGCGCAGCCGCCGCGTGCGGCAGATCACCAGCGTGTAGCTCTGCACCAGCACAAGCAGAAGCAGGTAGCCGGCCAGCAGGTCCGAGCGGAAGCTGGCGTTCCAGCTGATCAGCGCCGAGGCATAGAAGCAGGCGTAGATCACCAGCCAGATCAGCGGAATCCATCGCTCGAACGTGAGCCACGCCGGCCGCCGCAGCTGCAAAAACCAGCGGAACTCATCCCGGCGCGGATTCAGCCCCACGGTGATCACGGCCATCACCACAAGGATCAGCAGCGCCGCCAGCACGGAGCCTCCGCGATGTGAACCCAGCCTGATCGGTTTTGTGGGATGCGCCCACAGCGGCCTGCAGCGGAGTTAAGTGAGGCCCATTGCAAGGAGCGCAGCTGCAATGACGTCACGCGCACGGCCGGTGCTGCTTGTGCTGCTGGTGGTGATCTGTCTGCTGCTGGCGGAGCAGATCGCCCGCGGGCTTGGGATCGAGCGCGCTGGAGGCATCCTCTGCCTGGCAAGCCTCGCCACCCTGGTGGTCGGGTTCAAGCTGGGCTGGCAGCAGGCCTTGGTGGGCGTGGGGAGCCTGTCCGCACTCTCCGTGCCAGCCATCCTGAGCCAGGCCAATCCCGTTGCGGCCACCGTCTTAATGACGCTCACCGCCCTGTTCCTGGGGCTGAGCGCGCGCCGACAATTGCAACCGGTGTACTGGCTGATGGTGGTGAGCCTCTGCCTGCTGATCACCAACGGCCCACTCCCTCCCAGCGCCTCCCCCTCTGAGCTCACGCGGCTGGTGATAGGTCTGCTCGCAACCGGCGGTGTCTCCACACTGCTGCAACACCTGATGCTTCCGGCGGCACCCACGGCAGATGCGCTTTCGCCGCAGGCCATCGCCCACAGCTGGCGGCGCTGCCTGGCCTACGGCCTGCTGCTGGCCAGCGCCGCC
Source organism: uncultured cyanobacterium (assembly GCA_903862155.1). Lineage (GTDB taxonomy): Bacteria > Cyanobacteriota > Cyanobacteriia > PCC-6307 > Cyanobiaceae > UBA5018. The sequence goes on from CAIOXF010000281.1 coordinate 2,015, forward strand.
CTATTCACCACCCCCATCGCCCTGGCCCATCACTGGCACACCAGTGGGCTATGGCTGATCGTCACGCCGTTCCTGGTGCTCAAACCGTTCGTACGGGATTCCTGGCGGGTGGCCCTGCACCGCTCCCTCGGCACCTTGGCCGGAGTGGCGCTGGTGGTGGCGCTCGCCTTGGGACTTCCCCACACCCTGCCCCTTCAGGTGCCCGCCATCACCCTGGCCGTGATCACCGCCGCCATCGCCGCCCGCCACGGCCATCCGGCCGTGATGATCACCGCCCTCACCGCCACGATCGTGCTGTTCAACAGCAACAACGCAGACCTATTGCTGATGGCCGACAAACGCCTCCAGGCTTGCAGCCTCGGCATCGCCATCACCCTGAGCCTGATGGCCGTCGCTCACCCGATCGAGGCCCGCTTCCGACCCGCCGGTGCCTCAGGCCCCTGAGAAGGTGGGCTGGGGGATGACTCGCAGAAACGCTCTGTGCAATAGCCATTTGGCACACCACATCTGGTGTCGTTTTTTGCACTGCGACAGAGCGCCCTGAACAGCTACCCGACCTAGCCTTGGCCCATGATCGAGACGACGGCAACCCTGATCCACAGGCTGAGGGAGAGCTCACCTGAGCTTTGCCACCGCTTCGGCGTGAGTCGGCTTCGCATTGTTGGCTCTTGGGCCCGCGGAGCTGCGACCGAGGCCAGTGATGTCGACGTTCTTGTGGCCTTATGAACAGCCCGTGACCGCACGACGCTTCTACGGCTTGCAGCTATTCCTGGAAGACCTCCTCGGTAGACCCGTGGATCTGATAACAGAAAAAGCGCTCTGCAAGGAACGACCCAGCTCGGTTGAAGCTGATGCAATCACGATCTGAGCGCGGCCCCTAGCGTGAGTGGCATCTCTACCTCCAAGCCATGGAGGAGTTTGCCCACCGAGCGATCAGTTACTGCAATGACCTGAGCCGGGAAGAGTTTGAAACCAACCATCTTGTTCAGGATGCCGTCATCCGGAATATCGAATTGACTGGGGAAGCCAGATCCCGCATCCCCGAATCGATCAGAGCCGCCAACAGGGCAATCGCCAGCGCGCATCCGGCTGCCGTTTCGCCGCGCTGCTGAGCCATGGCCTCAGACTAGGCCGACCTGCCGGGCCTGCAGCCATGGAGAAAACCCTTAAAGGCGTCGCCTACGTGAGCGTGTGGGTGCTGCTCTGGGGCACCGCCGCCTCCCTCGCCGACTACGTACTGCTCGAACGGGAGGCCTATACCCCCGGCACGCCCGGCCAGCTGATCACCTTTTTCTCTTATGGCGCCGCCACGGTGGTGCTCGCCATCCGCCTAGCCGGCCGCTTCCTCAAAGACGACGACGACAACGAGGGCTAAATCGGCACGGGATTGCGGCCAGCCTCCTGCAGGTTGGCGGCGCGGGCAATGAGCAACATCACTGATTGCCGCCGCTGGCGGGCCGGCCGATGCTGATCACATCGAACTCGGAGGCGCCAGCCAGATGGACGACACTCCACCGGGTCAGCGGTCAGGAGCGAGCTGACTGAAGGCCCCTGCTCCAACAGTCTTCAAGAATGCGTGGGCGGGTCGGCTGGCCTCTGCAGCCGGCACTTCACTTGCACCGCCTTAGGTGCCCCCGAAGCATTCTCCGCCCAACCCCTGGAACCAAGGCCCCAGGTGCCACCCTCGGCAGCTCCGAACCGCAGTTCCCACAATCGAGATCAACATCAACAACAACCACCGCTAAGCCGGCCTCAGCAATGGGGCCGGCTTTTGCGTTGCAGGGTGCTGCTGGTTGCAATGGGCACAACTTCACAGAATCTTTCGCCACAACCCCTGTCTGCGGCCCCGTTTCTGCAGGCAACCCCCATAGGTTGGTTTCTCTTTCATTCAGCAGCCATGGCCGAGCCGCAGCGGATGCTGGATCCCTCCAGCCTCAAATGGCAGCACGACGGTGAACTCTCCAGCCAGGATCTGTTCAACTTGGTGTGTCGCCTGAAGAACGTGGAGCCGGGTGAACACAGCAACGAGCTGTGGCGGCTCGGCCAGAAATACCCAAAACCAGCCCGCTCCTGAACTGTTAGCCCCTGAGCTCCCGGCCCAGTCGCTGCGACGGTTTGCGCGGGTGCTTAGCAATGAGTACGACCGGAGCTGGAACAGAATCGTGATGAGCGACGGCGGCCACGAGGCCACGGGGCACAGCGATTCGTAACGCCCCAACGCTTGACCCGCGGAGGCACCGCCGCAGACAGTGGACAGATCGACACATGCACCATGCATCCGGCCTGTCTCCGCGGAAAGCACCTGGCCCTGCGGGATGAGAAAGCCCCGTACCGGGGCAAGTGGATGATTTGCCGCGATACCGACGGGCACTACCTGGCGCTTCACGAAACCTCGGAAACCGGTAAGGCCGCCGACGTGGTGGAGGAACGCAGCTTCGATGAGCGGGGCGAAGCCTCACGCTTCGTGCGGCACTTGGTGCTGCATGGCTGGTCGGTGTATGAAGTTTCCGGCGGCCCTGGCGCGGTGGGCCTGCTGTGGTGAGGGCCCTGAAATACGTATTTTTTCCGCATTCAGCAACGGTCCGTAGCGGTGGACACCGCGGTCAGCACATTCACCCAGCAGAACACATGCATTCCCTTCGGGAGAGGTGATGTCCGCCCAGCGTTTCGGCGCGGTGGAGCAGGCGCCCCTGGCGCAGCAGATCCGCCGCCATCTGTTTTACAGCCAGGCGAAATCACCGTCGCTGGCCACCACCTACGACCACTACTGCGCCCTGGCCCTCGCCGTGCGCGACCGGCTGCTGCAGAACTGGGTGGATACCGCCGAGACGTACACCGCCAAGGGGGTGCGCACGGCGGCTTACCTCTCCGCTGAATACCTGCTGGGCCCCCACCTGGAGAACAACCTGGTGAACCTCGGCATGCGCGAGGAGGCCGAGCAGGCCTGCCGTGAACTGGGGCTCGACCTTCAGGAACTGATCGCCACCGAGCCGGAACCCGGCCTGGGCAACGGCGGCCTCGGGCGTCTGGCGGCCTGCTTCCAGGAATCGCTCGCCAGCCTCGAGCTGCCGGCCATCGGCTACGGCATCCGCTACGAGTTCGGCATCTTTCACCAGCACATCCATTCCGACGGCCAGCACGAAACCACCGACCCGTGGCTGGCCAAGGGCAACCCCTGGGAAGTGATCCGCCCGGAGTGGACTTACCCGGTGCGGATCGGTGAGCACACCGTGATGGGTGTGGCCTATGACACGCCAATCGTGGGCTACGGCGTACGCACCGCCAACACCCTGCGGCTGTGGTCGGCCCTGGCGCCCGAGGCGTTCGACTTTGCCTCCTTCAACGCCGGCGATTACACCCGCGCCGTACTGGCCAAGATCCGCAGCGAAACGCTGAGCAAGGTTCTCTATCCCAACGACGAACTCGAACAGGGCAAGGCCCTGCGCCTGAGCCAGCAGATTTTCTTCGTGAGCTGTTCCCTGCAGGACATGCTGCGCATCCTCAAGGGACAGGGGCTGGCCGTTACGGATTTCCACCGCAAGTTCGCCGTTCAGCTCAACGACACCCACCCCGCCATCGCCGTGGCAGAGCTGATGCGGCTGCTGGTGGATGAGGAGGGTATTCCATGGGATACGGCCTGGGCGATCACCACCGCCAGCCTCAGCTACACCAACCACACCCTGCTACCGGAAGCCCTCGAAACCTGGAGCGTGGAGCTGTTCCAGCACCTGCTGCCGCGCCATCTTCAGCTCATCTACGAGATCAATGCACGTTTCCTGCAGGTGGTGCGGCTGCGCCACCCCGGCAAGGCCGATCTACAGCAGCGCATCTCACTGATCGAGGAAGGGCCGCAGCGCCGCGTGCGCATGGCCCATCTGGCGGTGGTGGGCAGCCACCACACCAATGGTGTGGCCGAACTGCACAGCCAGCTGCTGCGTGATCACGTTCTGCATGACTTCGCCGAACTCTGGCCCGAGCGCTTCACCAACGTGACCAACGGCGTGACGCCGCGGCGGTGGCTGGCCGTGGCCAATCCTGGCCTGGCCTCTCTGCTCGATGACGCCCTCGGCGATCGCTGGCGCCGCCATCTCGAAGATCTATCGGGCCTCGAACCTCTTGCGGGCGACCCCGGCTTTCAGGAGCGCTGGGCGCAGGTGCGCCACCTGGCCAAGCTGCGCCTGGCCCACCTGATCCAGCGCGACACCGGCCTGCTGGTGGATCCCGCGTCGCTGTTCGACGTGCAGGTGAAACGCATCCACGAATACAAGCGCCAGCACCTGGCAGCCCTGGAGGTGGTGCAGCGCTACCTGCGCCTGCGCAACGGCGAAGACCTCCCGCCCCGCACCGTGATCTTCGGGGGCAAGGCGGCGCCGGGTTACGCGATGGCGAAGCTGATCATTCGCCTGATCGTGGCCATCGCCGACACGGTGAATCTCGACCCGGCAATCGGGGGAAGGCTGCGGGTGGTGTTCCTGCCCAACTTCAGCGTGAGCCTGGGCCAGTCGGTGTATCCCGCCGTGGATCTCTCCGAGCAGATCTCCACCGCCGGCAAGGAAGCCTCCGGCACCGGAAACATGAAGATGGCCCTCAACGGAGCGCTCACGATCGGCACCCTTGATGGGGCCAACATCGAGATCCGCGAACGGGTGGGCGATGAGAACTTCTTCCTGTTCGGCCACAACGCCGAGCAGGTGGCCGAACTCGCCGCTAACGGCTATCACCCCATGCCCTGGCTGGAGGGCAACGACAGCCTGCGGGCCGCCATCGAGCTGATTGGCAGCGGCCACTTCAGCGAGGGCAACCGCGAGCTGTTCCACCCCCTGTTGGCCA
>CAIOXF010000282.1 GCA_903862155.1 uncultured cyanobacterium
AGGGCTGGTCACGCACCACCGGCAGCGACTGCCAATCACGCCAGTCGAAGTGCCACCACTCGGTGGGAAATGCGCGAAACCCCCGACGCTCCATGGCGATACGCAGACGCCGGGCATTGGCGGCTCGATCGGGGGCAATACCCAGTGCATCGAGCTGGGCAGCCTCACTGAAATCGTCGAAGTCAGTGGGCATCGGCAATGAATTGCCGCGCCGATCCACCAGCGTTACGTCGACGGCCGTGCCCCGGGTGTGACGGCCTGCATTCACCGCTGGATCCGACACGTAACGCGGATCGCGAATGGCATCCCACATCCGCTGCTGCACCGCGAGCGGGCGATAGGCATCCCACACCTTGAGCCCGAGGCCCTCAACAGCCAAATCCTGCTGCACCTGCTGGAGTGCCAGCGCCACCGGACAGCGCAGTCGTGGATTGAGCGTGGGATAGAGGGTGGCGCCCAGGAAGTTGTATGGGCTGGCGTAGCGCAGCTCCATCAGCGGACGGGGCACCAGCTCAAGCAGTGACACCAGAGCCGTGCCTTCGCAGCGCAGGGGTGCCTCAGCCGGCGCCGCCCATCCCGGGAGCGCACTTGCCAGCACGGCAGTACTGATCCAACAGGCACACCAACGCATCAGCCCACCGGGTCGCAGCTGAAGCTCTGGATCTCACCAAGCCCGCGCCGCAACTGGAAGATGGGATGGGATGGATCCTCCGGGCTCCACCACCACTTGCCGTCGGTGAAGCTGGGGGCGCCAGCATGGTTGGTGCGCGGCAGCTGCAGGGTGATGTTGCGCCACTGCAGCACCACGAAGGCACCAGGCACAGTGCCCCCAGCCACGTTGGGGATGTCGAAGGCATCCACCGCGCCGTTATTCACCAGGGCAGTGAGTGGTTCGCCGTCGCAGCGGTAGGCGATCGGCTCCGGTTGACGATCGGCAAAGGCCGCCACCGGCAGCAGGAGCAGGCAGAACAGAATGACGAGCGCGCGGGCCATCAGTCGCGGGCGTTGGGGTAACCGCTGAGCGAGCGAAACATCAGTCCGGCCCCGGCGGCAATCATCACCACCATGATGAGCAGGCTCCAGAGACTGGTGGCGGTGAAGCTGAACACCAGGCTCTGCAGCACTCCGGCCATCACGGCCGCCAGCGACGCCCAGATCAAAAACCAGCCCGCTTTTTTATACATATCGGCGAACAGCAGCGCCACACCGATCGCCAGGGGAATCATCAGCAGCCCGAAGCCATCACCCACGCCGCGGGCCAGCACGCCGCTGAACCAGGACCCATAGCGCCCACCGGTGCCGATCCCAAAGCGGAGCGCCGAACCCACCATCACCTGATTGGTGAACAGGACGATGCCAGCGCCAAACAGGCAACCGCCGATCAGGAACTGGAGGAAGTCGTTGGCGGGGTTGCGCGGGGCCATGGCACGGGCGTCAGGCACGCTGCCACTGTGAATGGCCCGAGGCAATGGCGCTACTCAGCTGGTTGCTGCTGCTCACGGCCGGGGCGGCCGCCGCGGGGCTGGCGATCCTGATCGGCGGGATGATTCGCCTGTTCAGCCAGGCGCCGCGGCTGCAAGAGCAGGCCTCACCGTTGACGGAGGGTTCGCTCTCGGTGGTAGTGCCGGCCTACAACGAAGCCGCCAACATTGCCGTCTGCATCG
>CAIOXF010000283.1 GCA_903862155.1 uncultured cyanobacterium
TGACCAGAAGCGAAGCGGGGCAAGGGGCTGGGGCACTGGCGATTTGGATCGGTCCATCTTCGTTGGCGACATGCCACCGACCAAGGCCACAACAAAAAACCCGGCTGGAGAACCAGCCGGGCAGTTGAGGAAGGGTGTGAGAAGAGGAGGACGAAAGGGCTCGGTGTGTGAAGAAATGAGCCCTTGATTGATCCTTTGGATCTGATCCGGGGATCAGAACTTGAAGGTGGTCTTGATCAGGCCGCCGAAGGCGTTGGTGGACAGGGTGCCTGCGGTGCCAGGAGCAGTCTTGCCGGCAGCGCCGAGGTACTGGCTGAGATAGAAGATCGCAGGAGTCACGCTGATGTTGTCGGTGACTTGGAACTTGTACCACCACTCCCAGGCGTAGTTGCCGTCGTTGGGGTTGCCGCCGAAGCTGCCATTGCTGGTCTGGAACTGGGGCTGACCCACGGCCATACCCAGAGCGTTGCCCTTGATGAAAGCGTCGGCCCACTGCAGGCCAACCATCCAGGACTGGGAACGAACACCGGTGAAGCCGCCGCCGCCGAAGATGTTGGCCTTGGTGGCGTTGTAGCCAGTGATGCCCCAACCGGCACTGATGGAAGGCACCCAACCGGTCTGCTGAGGAGACCAGTAGGCACTCAGGCCGATGGAGTTAGTGGCGTTGTAGGTGCTAACTCCGGGGAGGGTCGTGCCATCAATGGTGAGGCCACTGATCGCAGGAGTACCACCAGGGATGGTGTTGGCGTTGGCATAGGTGTACGCCACAGCAGCACCCCAGTTGGAGCCTGCATAACCCACCTGAGCCGTAAAGGTTTGGTCGGAGCAGGCACCAGTGCCGATACCGCCGTTGGGGTTACCAGCGTTGTCGGTGCAGCTGAACTGAGAAAGAGCTGCAGGGTCGGTGTTATACGAGCCAGGTGCGCCGATGCCGGCGTTACCAGACACGTAGTTCAAGCTGGCGTTGAAGCCGTTGGGATCCTTGTAAAAGATACCAGCACCAGCACCGAGGTTCAGGCTGTAGGCACCCTGAGCACCGGCGTAGGTGAAGAGGTCGAGAACGGTGTCAGCGGGGTAGGCGCTGGGCCACATGGCCAGCATGTCGTCCTGACGAACCTTGCCACCAACAGTGACGGTGACGTTCTTACCAACGGGGAATTGGTAGAACAGGCGGTTGATGGCCACCTGGTCAGCACCAGCGGAACCATCTTCCTGGAAGGCCACTTCCAGGGTGCTCAGGCCACCGTTGCCGAAAGCGTTGTTATCGGAAGCGAAGTTACCGGCACGCAGGGTGGTGCGCAGCAGGTCTTTACCAGTAAAGCTGGTGTCGAAGTTCAGACGAACGTCGTAGTTGAAGGTGGTGGCGCCGTAGGCAGAGCGCAGGCCATCACGAGCTGCGGTGTTGGAACCACCGAAGTTGGTGGCACCCAGCACGAAGGTGGCGATGCCCTTCAGCTTGGTGGTGGTGGAGAACTGGTTGGCTTCGAGTTCACCCACGCGGGCCTCGAGACCGTCCACGCGGCCCTTGAGGATGGCGAGTTCCTTTTCGAACTCCTTCATGAGCTTCTTGAGCTCATCGGTCACCTCGGTGACGCGGTCGAGGCAGGCGTTCAGCAGAGCAGCAGCCTCGAAGCGGGTCATGGCCTGACCGCCCTTGTAGGTGCCGTTGGGGTAACCGGCGACGCAGCCGTAGCGCTCGATCAGGTTGCTCAGAGCCTGATAAGCCCAGTCGGTCGGCTTGACGTCAGAGAACTGGGAGATGCTGGTGACTTGCTCGCTGGAGCTGTACTGGCTCACGCCAGCCATGTTGAGCTCGGCGGCGCCGGCGGCCACAGGAGCCAGAAGGCCCAGGGCTGCGGGAGCAACCAGCAGTTGCTGGAAGAATTTCATTGGGGGTCCTCACACAAGGAAGGCGCAAAGCGCCACCCGCAACTTTGGGGGTCCATCACGGGAACAGCCAGTGCGGATGTGTCAGAGAGCACACCGGCCCCCGGCTGCCCACCGGTGCCACAGTGCCGGCGCGCCCCCTGCCGCGATGAAGCGTCTGCTCCTGCTCGCCGGCCTGCTGGCGCCGCTGCTGCTCACGGCAGCGCCCCGCAGCTTCCTGGCCCACGACGCGGGCTATTACGCCCTGCAGGCCCGCTGGATTGAACAGAGCAACCAGTGGCTGGCGCCGCTGTGGTTTGGCGAACCCGTGTTCGACCGCTGCATCGGCGCCCAGTGGCTGATGGCCCTGAGCCTGAGGCTCTTCGGCGGAGCCTCCGGGGCCGTGGCTGTGCCAGCCCTGGTGGCCGCCGTGATCTGCCTGGGGCTCACCGGTTGGCTGGCCCGCCGGCTGGTGCCGGGCCGTTCCTCCATGGGGGTGCTGGCCGTGGCGCTGCTGGCGCTCACGCCGCTGTGGCTGAACTACGCCCATCTCGCCACCCAGGACATGCCTCTGCTGGCCGTGGAACTGGTGGGCATCGTCGCCCTAGTGGCCAGCCGACCTCTGGGCCGGCGCTGGTGGCCACTGCTGGCAGGGGCTGCACCGGGCCTGGCCTTTTTGATCAAGGGCTTCATGGTGGCGCTGCCTGTATTGGCCATCGCCCCCTTTCTGCTGCTGGAGCGCCGGTGGCTGCTGCGCAGCTGGGCCTTCTGGCTTGGGGTGGTGCTGGGCTGGCTGCCCGTGGCCCTTTGGCTGGGCCTGAGCCTGCACGCCTACGGCCTTCCTGTGGTGTCGGGCCTGTGGCTGAAGCTGCTGTTCCTCTCCCAGGCGGATGTGTACGCCGCCGGCCCCCTCTACTACCTCTGGAATATTCCGGCCAACACGGCGCCCTGGATCCTGGCGGCCTTGGCGGGGTGGCCCCTGCTCTGGCGCACCCGGCTGGATCGGGGCGCGCGGCTGGTGCTGCTGCTCTATCCGCTGCTGCTGCTGCTGCTGCTCAGTGCCTTCCGCACCAAAACCCCCTATTACGGGCTGCAGCTCA
>CAIOXF010000284.1 GCA_903862155.1 uncultured cyanobacterium
CTGGTGCGCGGCGAGAACGGGCTGCAGGTGTACGTGATGTGCGAGCTGCCCAGCAACGTGATTGGCGCCGAGGCGTTTGCCGAGCGCTTCGATGGCTTCTCGATCGGCTCCAACGACCTCACCCAGCTCACCCTGGGCCTCGACCGCGATTCAGCCCTGGTGGCCGATCTCTTTGATGAGCGCCACGCCACGGTGAAGGAGATGATCCGGCTGGCGATCCGCACGGCGAAGCGCTGCGGCCGCAAGATCGGCATCTGCGGCCAGGCCCCGAGCGACTATCCGGAATTTGCGGCGTTCCTGGTGGAGGAGGGCATCGACTCGATCAGCCTCAATCCCGATGCGGTGATCGACACCCGCCTGCGGGTCGCGGCCCTGGAGGGTGCGGGCTGAGGGCTACAGCGGAAATGGACCACTGCGGCTGCAGGCGCAGAGAAAAGCCGTGACCTGATCCGGCCAGCGCACCACCACCAGCAGCTCCCGCGGCTCCCGCCCGAAACCCTTCTGGGAGAGGGCCGCGAACTCCACCAGGTTGTCGTGGGTGATCAGGGCGTTGGTGTGCTGACTGGCCTGCCAGGCGGCCTCAAACGCCTCGCCGTCCTCTTGGCGGCACTGGGCCAGCGCGGCCTCCAGCCCCATGCCCTGGCGCCGCAGCCGGATGAAGCCATCGAGCGCGATCGGCAGGTGCTCGAGTCGCTCCCCGAGCCGCCCCACCGGCAGCACCTCCACACCGGCCAGATCCGGCGCGGCCTGAATCAGGGCGCAAGGGGCATGCAGGTTCCAGCCGTCGGCTTCGATCAGGCTGGCGGCCGCAGGGATCAGCCCCTCGCGGTGTTGCTCCACCAGCTCGGCATGACGCTGCCGCAACTCCTGCTCCCGCATCCGGTCCATCGCTCTATGCAGCAGCGGCGGCCGCCATCTTCAGGGTGAGCCGCTCGCCGGGCACCGGATCGATCAGCGCAGTGCCGGCCGGCAGCCCCTGGGCGGCCTCATCGGGAGTGCCCTTCTGCCAGAGCAACCGGTTGAGCAGGCCCTCGAAGCTGATGTCGCCACCGGCGGTGCTGGCCAGCACGGTGGCGGGCTGGAAGCGTTCCAGCAGCTCCGGCAGCACCGAGCGCCCCCGCACAAAGGCCCCGGCCACCGGCAACCCCAGATCCACCACCGGCGTGATCACCGCATCGAGGCGCTGGGCTGGCAGCTGGGCCGCATTGGCCAGATAGCCATGGGGTTCCGCGTAAAGGCTGCCGCGGGGATGGCGCAGCAGGTAGCCGTTCTCCACCTGGGGCACAGGGGCCCCAGGGGTGGCCTCAATCACCAGATCACCGGCGGCGGTGCAGCGCTCGCCAGGGGCCAGGGCCGTCACCTGGCTGAAACCCAGTTGGCCCACCACCTTGGCCGCCGAAGGAGAACCCACCACCGGGATGGAGCGCGGCAGTTGCTCGAGCGTGGGCGGATGGGCATGGTCGGGCAGGCCCTGGGTGAGCAGCAGCAGATCGATTTGCTCGGGGATCGGCTGGGGCCGGGTCTGGCGGCCGGTGAAGAACCAGTCGCCCGGCAGGAAGCGCAGCTCCCCCACCAGCCAGGGATCCAGCAGCACCCGTAGGGGCGCAGCGCCAGGCGCCTCAAACTCCAGCAGCCAACCGTTGGCGCCGAGATAGGTGGCGTGCAGGGCCATGGGCGCAGGGGGAGGCGCTGCGGACCCTAGGCATCGGCAAGCGTGAGCTGCCAGAACAGGGCGGCATGGGCAAAACCGCGCCCCACGCTGAGCACGGCCAGCCCGATGCACAGGGGGCAGTGGAGCAGGCTCATCGCAGCGGCGCCATGGCCTTCCACGCTGGCAGGGATCGGCAGCAAGCGGCGCTCCATGACACCTGCTGGAATACAGCAAAGGGGTGGCGCCTGTGCTGCGGCTGAGCGAGCTGAAACTGCCGCTGGATCACACCGACGCCGACCTGGAGGCCGCGGTGATCAAGCGCCTGCGGCTGCGGCCGGGCCAGCTGCGCGGGCATCGGCTCGTGAAGCGCAGCGTGGATGCGCGCAAGAAGCCGGCCGTAGCCCTGGTGTATTGCCTCGATCTGGATCTCGATCCGGCCGCGGAAACGTTTCTGCTGGGGCGGAAGAAGCCCGATCCCCATCTGCGCCCCACCCCCGATGAGCGCTACCGCTTTGTGGTGGAACCGGGCCAGGCCGGAGCTGCAAGCGAGCGGCCCCTGGTTGAGCGGCCTGTGGTGATCGGCGCTGGGCCGTGCGGTTACTTCGCTGCCCTGCTGCTGGCCCAAATGGGGCTGCGGCCCCTGCTGCTGGAGCGGGGCCAGCCGGTGAAGCAACGCACCACCGACACCTTCGGCTTCTGGAAAGGCACGCTGCCGTTCAACCCCGAATCCAATGCCCAGTTCGGCGAAGGGGGCGCCGGCACCTTCTCCGACGGCAAGCTCTACAGCCAGGTGAGCGAACCGCGCGCCTACGTGCGCAAGGTGCTGGAAGAGCTGGTAGATGCGGGCGCCAACCCCGAGATCCTCACCCTGCACAGGCCCCACATCGGCACCTTCAAGCTGGCCACCGTGGTGCGGGGGCTGCGGGCCCGGATCGAGGCCCTCGGCGGCGAGGTGCGCTTCGGGGCAAGGGTGGAGCGCCTCGATCTCGACCCGACCACCCATGCGGTGCGGGGTGTGGTGCTGGCCGATGGAAGCAGCCTTCCCAGCCACCATGTGGTGCTGGCGATGGGCCATTCCGCCCGCGACACCTTCGCCCAGCTGCACCACCAGGGCGTGGCGATGCAGCCCAAGCCTTTCGCCATGGGGGTGCGGATCGAGCATCCCCAGCAGCTGATCGATCGGGCCCGCTACGGCGAGGCCACAGGCCATCCCCGCCTGGGGGCGGCCGAATACAAGCTGGTGCACCACTGCCAGGGGGAAGGCCTGGCGGGCCGGGATGTGTACAGCTTCTGCATGTGCCCGGGGGGCCTGGTGGTGGGCGCCACCTCCGAACCGGGCCGGGTGGTGACCAACGGCATGAGCCAGCACAGCCGCAACGAGCGCAATGCCAACAGCGGCATCGTGGTGAACGTGACCCTCGACGATCTGGCGCCCTATGGCTCAGGCCCGGGCGATCCGCTGGCGGGCGTGGCCTTCCAACGCCACTGGGAGGAGCGGGCCTTCGAGGCTGGCGGCGGCAGCTTCCAGGCACCGGCCCAGTTCGTGGGCGACTTCCTCGCCGGCCAACCCTCAGCCCAACCGGGAACGGAGACGGTGGCGGTGGCGCCTTCGTATCAACCGGGCGTGCACTACGCCTCCCTGGAGCCCTGTCTGCCGGCCTTTGTGCTGGAGGCCCTCAAGGAGGCCCTGCCCGCCTTTGAGAAGCGCATCCCGGGATTCGCCGGTAAGGGCGCCCTGCTCACCGGGGTGGAAACTCGCACATCCTCACCACTGCGCATACCCAGAAACGCAAAAACCCTGGAGTGCACCAACACCCCAGGGCTCTATCCCGGCGGCGAAGGCGCCGGCTATGCGGGGGGGATCCTGTCGGCCGCGATTGACGGCATCAAGCTGGCCGAACAGGTGGCTCTGGCGATCACCAGAAGCTGATCACTCTTCCTCGTCTTCGGCGCCGAGGGGCACCAAGCGAATCTGCTTGCGGCCGAGCTTGATTTCAAATTCGTCACCGGGCTTGAGATCCAGCATGCCGGTGTAGGCACGACCCACCATGAGGTTGCCGTTGAACTGCACCTTGGTGAGGTAGCTGAGCTTGCGGCCGCCCTTGCCGGTTTTGGCGCTACCGCCAAAATCCACGCCCTTGGCGTTGAGCAGGGCTTCGTAGAACGCGGTGAAGTTCAGGCGCTCCGTACCATCTTTCTTTGTGGACACATAGCCGCAAGCCCGAACCAGGTCGGACTTGCTGACATCGCCCAACTCCTTGACCTTGGCTAGCAAGTCGGCTCCGGTGAGCATTGAACGCATTTATGCAACACACGCATTATTGCTGTTGATGGGTAAGTACGCAAGTCGGCTGTCAGCGGCGGCATGACCCTTCATGTGCTGTGGTTTCGTCGCGACCTGCGACTCTCCGACCATCCGGCGCTGTACACCGCTGTGCAGCTCGGCGCGGTGTTACCCGTGTTCGTGCTTGATCGGAATCTGCTTTTTCATCCGGAAACAGCCAGCGCACGGGTGGAATTTCTGCTGGCCTCGCTGCAATCACTCGACCGCGATCTACGCGCCAGGGGCGGACGCTTACTGGTGCGCCAGGGGGATCCGGCCAAGGTGATCGAAACCCTGGTGCGCTGCAGTGGCGCCCGGGGCGTGATCGCCCACACCGATGCCGAACGGATCGTGGGGAGGGTGCGCGATGCCCGCCTGGCGAGAAGGCTGCAGGCCCGGGGGATCCCCCTGCGCTGGCTGGAGCAGCCCGGAGCCACTGGCGAGCTGTTGGCCTATCCCGCTTACCGCCGCTTCTGGCACGGCGCCATGGCCGAAGCGCCGCTGCCGGCACCTGCCCGGATTGCGGTGCCGCCGCCGCCGGCCGATCCCCACCATCCCCTGGCGGATCGGCCCATCCCCACCCTCACGCAGCTCGGCCTGCTCCCCGACGGCAAACCCCTGCCCCCAGCCGGAACCGGCGCCGCCGAGCAGTTGCTGGCCAGCTTCTGCAGCAGCCGCGCCAGCCGCCACTACTACTGGGAGCTCAGCTATCCGGCGGCCCTGGCCACCACTGGCATCAGCCCCCACCTCAAGTTCGGCCAGATCACCGCGCGCCAGGTGCTGCGCCTGATCGAGCCCCTGCGCCGCGGCGACGATGGCCAGCAGAGCAGCTGGCGCCAGCTGGCGAGCCGGCTGCGCTGGGGTGCGGGCATGGGCCAACGCTTCCGCTACCTGCCCCAGCTGGAGCTGCGGCCCCTGTGGAGCTGCCACCACGATCCGACCGATCTCTCCCTCTCGGCCGAGCAGGAGGAGCTCTACGCCGCCTGGCGCGAGGGCCGCACCGGGTTTCCGATCGTGGATGCCGCTGCCCGCTGCCTGGCGGCCGAAGGGGGCTGGCGCCAGCTCAACTTCCGCAGCCGCGCCATCTACGCCAGCTTCCTGGCCAACCTCTGCGGCATCGACTGGCGCTACGGCGCCCTGCACTACATGCGCCATCTCTTCGATGGCGACTGCCCGATCGATCACTACCAATGGGCCATGCAGGCCGGTGCCACCGCCAGCGGCCGCCGGGCCTGGACGCGGATCTATCACCCGGGCCAGGTGGCCGTGAACCGCTGCGACCCCCAGGGGATCTTCATCCGGCGCTGGCTGCCCGAGCTGGCCGACCTCACCAACGACCAACTGGGCAGCCCGCCGCCGATGGCCGCCTATCCGCGCCCGGTGCTCGACTACGAGCAAGCGCGCAAACAGCGGCTGGCCCAACTCGAGCAGCGCCACAGCCAATGGCGCGCCGATGGCTTCTCAGCGATGCCCGCCGATCTCACGCCCTTCGGCGCCGACCGGATCCCCGGGGCCGTGGTGGCCTGGGCCCAGGGCGAGCACCAGGAGCTGCTGCCGGCCGGGCTTGATCTGGCCGGCCTGGATCACTCCGCCATCGCGGCCCTCTCCAGCTGGTTCATGGTGCGGGCGATGGGCAGCGGAGCGTCCCGCGGCAGCAAGGCCAAGGCCAGCTCCTCCGGCCCGCGGCAACGCAAAACCCCAGACCCCAACGTGATCCAGCTGAGCCTGCTGGATCAGGCCTGACTCACAATCCCGCTCCACTGCACCGCCTTCACCTGGTCGCGGCGCCAGGAGTGGAACAGCAGGGGTTCCGCCACCGTGCACAGCGGGCAGGTAGCGATCTGCTGGGCCGGCACGCCGGCCCGCTCCAGCTGGCGCCGGGTGGCGGCGCGGATATCCAGCCGGTCACGGCCGGGCTCAGAATCCGCGAGCAGGGCGCCGCACTCCTCAAGCTCCGCCAGGGCGGCTTCCGCGGAATCGAAAACGGCGGGTCCATCGAGGGCCTGGGCCACCTGCTCGCTCACGCCGCGCTCCACCTGATAGTTGGCGCCGCTCACCGCCGGGCCCAGGGCCACCAGCAGATCGCCGCGCTGGCTGCCGCCAGCCTCCAACTGCTCAATCGCTGCGATCAGGATGCGCCCTGCCACACCGCGCCAGCCGGCATGGCAGGCCGCCACCGCACCGCGCACCGGATCGGCGATCAGGACCGGCGTGCAGTCGGCACCGCACACCCACAGGCTCTGGCCCCCGCCATCACTCACCAAGCCATCGGCCTCGGGCCAGGGTTCCCCCTGGGCCCCAGAGGCCGGCAACACCAGGGCACTGTGGATCTGCTGGGGCCGATGCACGCTCACCCCGGCGCTCACATAACCGGCAAGCACATC
>CAIOXF010000285.1 GCA_903862155.1 uncultured cyanobacterium
ACCCCCTTCCGGGGCGAGCAGCATCGGCCCGCTGGCCTCCCAGCCCAGGCGCGCCCGGGCGCCATCGGCCTGGCGGAGCTCCGTGCTGCTGCTGCCGGGCTCCAGCCCGCCGCTCTGCACCAGCAGATCGCCGCGGCGGTTGCTGCTGAGGTGGGCAAACAGCACCGGATCGCTGCGCAATGGCCGGGGCTGATCCACCTGCAACGCCTGGGGCTGGGTTGAGAAGCGCTGCAGGCTGTGCTGGGCAATCGGGATTTCCCAGAGCTGAAGGCGTCCGTCGGTCTGGCGGCTGCCGGCAGCCACGCCTGAGCCATCCCCCAGTGGGCGCAGCAGCGGGATCGCCCGCCACACCGGGCTGATCGGCTGCCAGCGCCCGTCGTGGTTGCGCAGCTGCAGCTGTTCGCCGCCGGGCACCTGCACCACCGCCACCACCCGGGGGCGGGGATCCCAGCGCCAGCGGCTGGGCCGCAGGGCCAGGCCGCGGGGATCGCGCCCGGCCAGGCGCAGCTCGATAGGGCCGTTGATCCGCGCGCCCTCCTCGATATTGAGCAGCAGGCCGTTGCCGTTGCCCAGCCACTGGTGGGGCAGGAGCGGCTCAAGAGTGCTGGATTGCCCCAGGCTGGCCGCCTGCATCGGGCGACTGAAGCGGGCCTGCAGGGCGGCGGGGCCGGAGCTGGCCGGGGCCTCCAGGAGGGTTTCAAGCCGGGGCGGCTGGCGCAGCAGCAGCTGCTGCTGGATCACCGCCAGCAGGGCCGGGATCCCCAGGGCCAACAGCACGGGCCTGGTCATGGCTCCAGCGGCCGCGCCGGTCGCGGGATCGCGCGGATGCGCTGGGGCACCACCACCAGCTGCTTGCCTTCCACGGCCATGCGCCCCTCGATCGCCAGCCATTGATCGGCTTTGGGGGCCGGGCCGCTGGTGGGCCAGCGCACCGGCAAGCCCACTGGCGTGGCATCGGCCAGGCAACAGCGCACCAGCAGCCGGGCGATCTGGGGCTGCTGCCCCGGCACCGGCAGCACGAAGCCGCTGATGCGCACCGGGTCGCCCTTGAACAGCTCGGGATCGGGTTGGCTGCGCAGCAGGCGCACCCAGTCGGTGAGGCTGCGCTGGGCCGGCGGCAGGGTGAAGCTCAGGCTGTCGGTGGCCGTGTCGTCGCTGGGCCGTTGCTGGGCCAGATCGGCGAAGGAGGGGGTTGGCGGCAGGGCCAGCACCAGGGCCGCGATCGCCGCGGTGATCAGGGCCATGCGCCGGTCGCGCCGGTTGCCGGCCCGATCACCCGGCTCCGCCTGGCGCCAGCCCAGCACCGCCTGCAGCACGGCGATGGCCAGCAGTCCGAGGCCGGCCACCAGCACCAGCGGGTGAAAGGTGGCCCGCAGCAGCAGGTCGAGCCGGCCATCCACGCTGCTCTTGAGCAGCACCGCAGCCCAGAGGGCCAGGGCGCTGGCCCGGATCAGGGGTGATCTCGGTTTTAGAGGCGCCACAGATTCACCCATTGGCCGATCAGCAGTACCAGCACGCCGGCGCCGGCTGTGGTGAGCAGCAGGCCCCGCGGTTTGAACAGCAGCCCGAGAAGCCCCACGAGCTTGAGGTCGATCACCGGGCCCAGCAGCAGGAACGCCAGCACCGCCCCGGGGGTCACATGGGCGGCAAACCCCAGGGCCAGGAAGGCATCCACGCTGGAGCACACCGATACCACCAGGCTCAGCAGCATCAGCGCCACGATCGAGAGCGTGGGGGCGCCGCCCACGGCCAGCAGCCACTGGCGCGGCAGCAGGGTTTGCACCAGGGCGGCGATGGCGCAGCCGGCCACCAGCAGCAGGGCCAGGTTCAGAAATTCGCGGCTGCCGTGGCGCAGCACCTCGCTCCAGGGCGGCCGAACCGCTGGTGTCGCGGGGGCTGGGGTGGGCAGGCCGATCACGCCGGTGCGCCGCTCCAGCAGGCTCACGCTGGCCAGGGGCTGATTGAGCCGGCGCTCCTCCAGCAGGTCGGCGCGGAGCAGCTCCCCTTCCGGCAGCAGGCGCAGCAGCAGCGCCAGCCCCAGTGCCACGAGTACTGCTCCTACGGGCCGGGCCACCAGCATCCACGGCTGGTCGGGGAAGGCGGCCCAGGTGCTGGCCAGCACGATCGGATTGAGCACTGGGGCGGCAAACAGGAAGCCCAGGGCCGTGCCCACCGGCGCCCCGCCCACCAGCAGGCGCCGCGCCACCGGCACGTTGCCGCATTCGCAGGCCGGCAGCGCAAAGCCCAGGGCCGCGCCGGTGAGCGGTCCCAGCACCGGATGGCTTGGCAGCCGCCGCAGCCAGGCCCCGCCGGGACTGAACCAGCGGGCCAGCGCCGCGATCACCACCCCGATCAGCAGAAAGGGCAGGGCTTCAATCAGCAGGCCCTGGAACAGGGCCCAGGCCGTGGCGAGTCGCTGCAGCACGGTGCTGGCCATCGGAGCGAGATTCTGATGGGCGCCGCTGCGGGCTGGGGCCCACGACCCCAGGAGGTTCGATAATGGTTATCACTTTGTGGTGGCTGGGGATGGGCTTTTGGTGCGTGGGTGGTCGCCGGCTGATGGCGGCCGCCGCTCTGCTGGCCCTGGGGCTGGTGGGCTGCAGCCCGAAAGCGCCGCCCCGCAAGCTGCAGGTGGTGGCCACGTTCCTGCCGATCTCCCTGTTCACCAAGGCGGTGGCTGGCGACTGCGCCGAGGTGAGTTCTCTGGTGCCGCCCCAGGCCGGCCCCCACGATTTCCAGGCCCGGCCCGCCGATCTGGTTGCTCTGCAGAACGCCCAGGTGCTGGTGAAAAACGGCCTGGGGATCGAGGAGTTTCTCGACAAGCTCATCGCTTCAGCCGCATCCGCCCAGCTGAAGGTGATCGACAGCAGCCAAGGGGTGGTCACCATCAGCAATGAGGAGCTGGCCGGGCACCACCACGATCACGAGCACGGGCATGACCATGCTCACGATCACGGCCCAGTGAATCCCCACATCTGGCTCGATCCCCAGCGCGCCGCCCAGCAGGTCACCACCATTCGCGATGGGTTGATCGCCGCCGACCCCGGCTGCGCCCCCACCTACCGCCGCAATGCCGAGCACACCGTGGCGGCCCTGCGCCAGCTCGACACGGAGATCGCTGGCCAGCTCCGCCCCTACGCCGGCAAAACCTTCGTGGCCTTTCACGACTTCGCCCCCTACTTCGCCCAGCGCTACGGGCTGAAGGCGGAGTTTCTGGTGGATCTGCCGGAGCAAAATCCCTCCCCAGCCGACCTGCAACGGGTGGCGGGGATCGTGCAGCGCAGCCAGCTCCGGGCCCTGCTCAGCGAGCCCCAGGTGGGTGCGCGCTCGTTCAATGCCCTCGCCGCAGACCTGGGCATCCGCGTGAGCGAATTCGATGGCCTGGAAACGGC
>CAIOXF010000286.1 GCA_903862155.1 uncultured cyanobacterium
CCACCCGACCATCACCGGATGCCATCCGCGGGCCATAGGTGTTAAAGATGCGTGCCACAGCAATCGAAACACCGTGCATTCGTGCATAGTCGAAGCACAGGGTTTCAGCCATACGCTTACCCTCGTCGTAACAGGCTCGCGGCCCCGTGCAATTCACATGGCCGCGATAGTTCTCTGGTTGTGGCGTGAGCACTGGATCGCCATACACCTCACTGGTCGACGCCAGTAGCAACTGAGCACCACAGCGCCTCGCGAGGCCGAGCATATTCAGCGTGCCCTGCACACAGGTTTTGGCTGTTGCGATGGGATTCCGCTGATACAAGCGCGGGGAGGCAGGACAAGCCAGGTGCCAGATACGGTCAACCTCCACGTAAAGAGGTTCAACCACATCGTGACGTATCAGTTCAAAGCGTGGATCGGAAAGCCAAGGCGCAAGATTGCTACGCGATCCGCTAAGGAAGTTATCCACGCAGATCATCCTGGCGTTGGGATCTGCCATCAGGCGATCGATCAGATGCGAGCCAATAAATCCAGCCCCACCCGTCACAAGATGACGCATGGTGTGTCAGTGCGGCGATGCAATGCAACCGTATGGCGAACGTTCAGCACGGATCCCTGCCTGCATCACAAGTGGCCGAGCAATGCCGCAGCCTGCCGCAGATCAGTTGATTGGAAAATCAACTCCACCCAAATTATTCGCAATCCCGTTCCAACCCCTCCCGAACGGGTTGACCTGGAATCGTGAGAGGGCGGCGGCGCGGGATATTTCCGAAATACTCCCTGGCCCGTTCCAGCAGTTGGGGCTCACTCAATGCAGGGTCGTCGAGCAACTCGGTAGCACCGATACGATGCAGCAAGTCGGGACGATGGTGGCGCAGATGATCTAGAAACGTGTGCATCACATTGGCTTCCCCATGGCCATGGCCAAGGAGCAGCACCCGATCCGCACCATCGAGAGTGAGTGTGAGCCGATGCAGGTAGTCGTGATCAATGGGAGCGCGTTGCCCCGCCTGATCGCGATCGTGACGATGGGTGAGGTTCTGCTCCGTGCCCCAAAGCCCATGGGGTTGGAGCGTGGTGTGATCCACGGTTGCACCAATCAGCCAATACACATCGGCGCCGCGGTGGTCGAGCCGAACGACCAGGCGCCGGGCCAGATCCCCACGATCGGGAGCTGCAGAACCGATTGGATGGTTGGCCGTGATGCCGGCGCGCTGCAGCAGATGGCGGATCCGCAACACATCATCAGCGGAAAGCACCGCATGGTGCCGGCCCACGGCATGGTGCATCCATGTTTCATTCCCATCGGGGAGCCTGAGCCTCAGGCGCTGCTGATCCAGTCGCTCGATCTCACCTCCGATGGATTGCCACAGCCCCACCAGGTGATCCCAGCGGATGTTGTGACGCAGTGGATGGGCGTACAACGCCTCAAGCGTGTCCTGATGATGGAACGACATGGCAATGGATAAGAACGTGAAACAAGGGAAGGGCTACTGGAGTGCCGCTGTTACGGCCTCCAGTCATGCCCTTGATCTGCCAACCGGCCTGTTCAAACAGTCGGACCCCGAAGCGATTGCGGCCGGTCTGTTGGAAGCCGCCGAACAGAGCCCGATCCGAAAACGCAGCGCCTACGGCAGTGCCATGGCGATGTTGTGCTTCTACATCAACCGCGCCGGCACCAACCTGTCCGACGCGGAACGCGCACGGCTCAATGCAGCCAAGACAGCATTACGGCGCCTGGCAGGACGGACTCCGTAGCTCTGAAAAAGGTTGGATGGAGCAATCAACGGAGAACTGCAGGGAGCGATGAACATCGCCCCAGGCCTATAGGAGCCTCAATCCACGGGCACCGCGACGGCCGTGGTGGGAGCGGCTGCGGTCTTGGGAATTTCCACATCCAGCATGCCGTCTTGGAAGTGGGCCTTCAAGGCAGCACTATCCACGTTGGAGGGCAGGGTGAAGCTCCGCAGGAAACAACCGCTGGAGCGTTCCATGCGATGGAACCGCCACCCCTTCTCCTCGCGTTCCTCATGGCGCTCCCCCTCAATGGTGAGCACGCCATGATCGAACAACACCTTCACGTCGTCCTTGCGAACGCCGGGGAGCTCTGCCTTGATCAGAAATGCCTTGTCGTTCTCACCAATATCCACCCGGGGACACCATTCCCCATCGGAGAGCAGGTCGGCGCTGCGGCTGAACGGAAAACCAAGGGAGCGGCTGTAACGATCGAACAATTGCTCGATGTCACGCAGGGGTTCCCATCTGGTGATGGCCATTGCGATGCAGTGTTGGAACACTCAAACCGTAGAAATGTCACCTGGCACCGACTGCCAGAAGCGATCGGCAGATCAGAGGCGGATTCGATCAGAGCCTCCCAGCGCTGCAGTCCCCCCCCACACACTGCGAGCAGCCATCCAAGGATCCATGACCAGCAGATCATGGGGAATGAACCCGCACCAGAACCGGAAGCACCACGCTGATGAGCGGGATTCCCCAGACGACAACGTTGCAATGGTCGACACCCTACGGGCAGCCGTGGAAGGGGTGGAGCCGGTGAAACCTCTCCCCCTGGTGCCAGGGGAGGAGAACTGACATCCATGCAGGAGTGCACACAGAATGGATTTCGGCTGTATTCCCCCGCGTTCCAGGAGGGGGGAAGTCTGCCGCAGATGTTCACCGGCGACGGACTGGATTTATCTCCGCCACTGTGCTGGCAAGGAATGCCCACCAACTGCGTGAGCCTCTGCCTGCTGATGGAGGATCCGGATGCGCCACTCGGCAACTGGCTGCACTGGCTGCTGTTCGATATTCCACGAACCATTCATGCTCTGCCTGCGGGACTGGAGCGCGCAGCGGTGCTGACCAATGGCGCCCGCCACGGCCGCTGCTGGGGAGTGCACCACTATGAGCGGATGGGCTATTTCGGCCCATTACCTCCCTACGGAAGCGTGCATCGCTATTGCTTCACGCTGCGAGCCCTGGACTGTCGACTGGGACTGAGCCCTGGAGTCACCAGGGAACAGGTGAACGAAGCCTGCCATCACCATGTGCTCGCCCAGGACACCCTCACCGCGATCTACGGCCGCTAAGCGCTGCACCATGCTCCGCTCAAGCCCATGGGCCGCGTGGTTGCTCAGGGAACGCCCCTGCTCATCGCTCCCATGGATCAGGTGGGCATACACCGGATAGGGATCGCGATGCTGATGCGACGGGGCGCAGGGAAGGGAGCTCCCACAGGCTGAGGACTGAAACCAGAAGGCTGCATCATGAAGAAAGCATGAAGACGTGCGCCACAAGATCCGCAGAGAATATGAAGAAGAGAATGCCAGCAGGCGCACAAGAATGCGCTGGCCTTCGGGTTTTCCTAGGAATTGCCGCCTCTCTCCGTGGTGTGGGCTTGGCTCTGGTGAAGCTCCCGCTGCTCGAGGTAACTCCAGATCTTGTTGAACGCCCGTTTCTGGGCAGGCGTCCAACGCCAGCTCTCCCGGTTGAGCCGCCGAACCCGATGGAAGAATTCGTGGCGCCCCGAAGGCATGCAGGGCAGATTCAATAGATCAAGGTCTGCCCCCCACTGGTCACTGGATGAGGGAAGGGCAACTGGCAAATGCACCATGGCAAAGGCACGATTCAGGTGGCGTGGCCATGCTGCGACAAGCCAATCTGAAATTGAGCAGCTGCAGAAGAGATGCCGCAGGATGCCGCAGATCCGGCGGCTCACAACCGCAGCAGTGAACCTGCGCATGCCAACAGCATCATTACGATTCTGATGTCGCAATTGCAGCCAGCTGGCTCAATCACGAGTCAGAAGCGATGACCCAATAGGGCAGTTCGCGACAGACCCTCATCACAAGTTCTGTATCGGGAGACAACTGATGAATGATCGTCTGCGAGTCATGCAGCGCCAGCCAAGACGCATCTCAATCACATTGAGCTACCACGTGCACGAAGCCCTTCTAAATCGCTCCGAGGAAGAAGGGCGATCCGTGTCGAATCTCTGTGCCTTCCTGCTGGAGGATGCCCTGCGCGATTCCAACCGCAGCCTCAATGGCCCCGCCCTGGCCACCAACCCGATCCGCACCCTCGGGCACAGCCACGCCAATGGCAACGGCGCGCCGATGATGCGCCCCTCTACCCATCACTGATCACCGCGCTGCACCCGGCGGTGATCACCGCCGGGCAACCATCGGGTTCACGGATTCAAGACAGGGGTGAGCGCCACCCGCAGCTTGGTGAGAGCCCGGCGTTCAATGGCCTGAATCTGATGTTTGCTCTTGCCAAGCTGCTGGGCCACCTGCACCAGGGAGCGTCGCTCTTCTTCGGCGTATCGCTGATTCAGCACCTCGAACTCAATCGGTGACAGCTGGCTCAGCTGGCCATAAAACCAGTGGTAATCGTCTTCGAGATCGACGCTCACGCCATCACTCACGGTGTCGAGGAGGGTCATGTCACCGGAGTCACCGCTGCCGATGGTCTGGTCGAGCGACACCGCAGCATTGAAGCGCTGCAGGGCCTTGGCCTGCTCCACCCGGCGTGGATGTTCGCCGAGGAGGTGGGCCGCCTCCTCGATGCTCACGCTGCGGCGACCGGATGCCGTGAGCCCATCGAGGCGAGCCGCCAGATTGGCCAGGGGATAGGGCACGCGGATCAGGGCACCATGCTCCTGAATGTGCCGGCTCACCGCTTGCCGAATCCACCAGTAAGCGTAGGTGGAGAAACGATAGCCGCGGCAGGGGTCAAACTTCTCGGCGGCCCGGATCAATCCGAGATTTCCAGCCTGAATCAGATCAATCGGCTCCACAGCCAGGTGGCGAATGCGGCGGCGGGATTTCGTCACCACACTCACCACCAAACGGAGGTTGGCCGTCACCACCCGGTTCAGGGCTCTCTTACCCTTGCGCACCACCAAGGGGGTGGCCTGGGGGTCGTCGAGCCAGCGACGCACCAGCCGCCCGAGATGCAATTCCTCCTGGTCGGTGAGCAGAGGTACCCGACTGATCGTGCGCAGGTAATCGCCCAGGATGTCAGTCATCAAGACGCGAAGAAGAGCGTCGTCATGCTCAGGCCAGAGCCTTGGTTTCAGGGCTTCGGGAAGCAGCTCAACGTCGCTTCTGCTGCGCTGTGCCGCATCCCGATCACCACTCACACACCGAGCTGGGGCCTGAGAGATCGATACATCTGGGTGGAATCCGGACGGCTCATCACCAGCTGCCAGAGCTGCCCTTGACCCGAGCGAAAATAGCCCGCACAGCTCAGAAGGTAGTAACGCCAGAAGCGGTAGAAGGCTTCGCTGAAATGGGGCTGTAGCCGCCACCAGTTGGCGTTGAAGTTGTCCCACCAGGCCAGCAGCGTGCGCACGTAGTCGCCGCCGAAGTTTTCCCAATCTTCAAGGCGCAGCTGGGAGCTGCTGGCACTGCACACCTCCGTGGCCGAAGGCAATCGCCCCCCCGGAAACACGTAGGCATCGATCCAGGGGTCGGTGCCGCCCCGCCGGGCCCCATGGCCGATCGTGTGGAGAAGCAGCAAACCATCAGCATCCAGCAGCTGACGCATGCAGCGGAAGAACACCGGATGGTTTCTGGGGCCCACGTGCTCGAACATCCCCACCGAGGCAATGCGCTCAAAGCGCTGGTTCAGCAACCCGGGGAGGGAACGGTAGTCACACAGCTGCACGTCGATCGGCAGATGGCCGTAGTGCTCCTTGATCCAGAGGTACTGGGCCGCCGATACGGTGATGCCCGTGACCTCCACGCCGTGGTGCTCGGCGGCATGGGCCGCGAGGGAGCCCCAGCCGCAACCCACATCCAGGAGCCGCTGGCCGGGCTGCAATTGCAGCTTGCGGCAGATGCGCTCCAGCTTCTGCAGTTGGGCCTGCTCCAGGTTGCTCACGCCATCCCAGTAGCCACAGCTGTACACAAGCCGCGGATCGAGGGTGGCCTCATACACCCGATGGTCGATGTCGTAGTGCTGGCGGCCCACCCGAAAGGCCCGGGCCAGGCTCTGGGGATTGGTCAGTTGCTCGACAAGTCGCTCCAGTAGCAGGCTGAGCAGGGCCTGCGGTGAGAGCGGGCGATTGGCACGCACCGTCAGCAGGCGGGCGATCAGTTCATCGAGCTGCTCACAGTCCCAGAAGCCGGCCACATAGCCCTCGCCAAGGGCCAGGGAGCCCCGCTGAAGAAGATCGGCAAACAGGGCTGAATCATGCACCTGCAGATCCCAGGGCCGTTCACCGTTAAAGCGAATGTCAGCAGCACAAGCAATGGATAGGAGCGACTGGGGAATGGACACACTGCACACCATTGCTCAGTTGAGGGCGCAGTCGATCTGTTCGCAGAGCAGCAGGAGTGCTGTCACGATCTGGGCCATCTCGAGCACCAGCAGATCGCGCATCTCCATCGGACAGAGGGGATCGCTGATCAAGCTGCTGTAGTCGTGAATCTGGCGCTGAAGTTCACGGATGCGCGCACTGGTGAGGCCGCTGCCAATAGAGAGCTGAAGCACCGCAGGTGAATGCACTGAACCCGTGTATCGCAGCACGATTGAACCGATCCAATCAGCGGTGCCGCGGGTCTGCGGCAGGAGAGGTGCAGCTCAATCACAAAGCACCAGCACAATTCAGCCAATGGCAACACCCCAGCCGTCAAACTTCTGAGATCAACAGCAGCGGCGAGGTCTAGAGCCCCAATGAGCAACAACCTGCCGCAGATTCACAGCGGTGAGTTAGTGGTTTAATGCTTTCTCACCAGCAATAGTCGCCTAGGCTCTTAAGGTTGTACTTAAGCGCCAGACCTGATGCCGCGGCTCACCATCACCCTGAGCGACGAGGAGCATCAGGCCCTGAAGCTGCTGACACTGATGGAGCGCAAGAAGCTTGTTGCGGTGGTGCAGGAAGCGATTCATAACCACCTGGAAGCCAAGGGCGCCTTCAACCTTGAGGTAAAACCTCGAACGGATACCTGACCCTCTGTGACGCAGTGACCAAGCACGGCCCCATTGGCACACTGCTGCACCAATTCATCTCACCACAACAAACACTTTCCACCACTCCTTTGGCAACCCGAGTGCACCAAATCACCATTGCGGAGCTGGTGTCAATGCTCGCACCCACTTGATTAGCACCGCACCAGTGCAGCAGCTGCCATGACAAGTGTGCAACCGGATCCACAACAAAATCTCAGCCCCCTCCTGATCGAGGTAGACCGGGATGTGATGGAACGGCTGGAACGCTGGTCGGTGTGTACCGGCCAACCCGTTGAACAGATCGCGCGGCAATTGCTCCAGGCTGGTGCCAGGGTCATGGGTGATCTCTCGGCGTGGCCCTCCGATCCCCCAGGTGCTCCCCCAGCCAGCGGCGCGTGAGTTCGGCGGCCTGCGGCAGCGCACCCGGCTCCTCAAATCGATGGGATGCCCCCGGCACCACGGCCAAATGATGGGGGGCCTGCAGATGGGCCGCCGCCCATTGGTTCAGTTCGAGCACATCCACGTCGTGCCCGCCCACGATCAACAGGGTAGGGCAACGCACCAGGCCTAGAGCCCCGAAGGCCAGATCGGGCCGGCCACCTCGGGAGATCACGGCCCGCACCCGATGGGGCCTGGCTGCCGCCGCCTGAAGGGCCGCAGCGGCTCCCGTGCTGGATCCGTACAGCGCCAAGGGCAAGCCGGCCAGCAGCGGCTGCTCCGCAGCCCAGTCGATGGCGGCCACCACCCGCTGGCCGAGCAGGGCAATATCCACATCCGCTGAGCGCCGCACACCCTGGTCCAAGGCCTCCGCCGCGCTCACAAGATCAAACAGCAGCGTGGCGTAATCAGCAGCCACCAGCTCACCCGCCACGTAGCGGTTGCGCAGGGAGAGATGGCTGCTGCCGCTGCCATGGGCAAACACCACGAGGCCCCGGGGCTGCTCCGGTGTGGTGAGCACCCCGGCAAGTGTCTGTGCTCCGCAGGGAATCGCCACCCCACACTCCATGGCACGCAGGCTGGTCATCCGCTGGATGCCCCAGCCACAGCCGTGGGGCTCCGGCATGCGGCGAGCAAGGTGAGCACGTCGTTGTCGCTGAGCTGCTCGAAGCGGAAGTAGTGGCAGCCCACCGCGATCAGGTCGTCGACGGGCGCCAGAATCACCAGCTCATCCACCAGCTCGCGCAACTCGTGCAGCACGCGGTTGGCCGCCACGGGCACCGCCAGGATCAAGCGCTTGGGATGCAGCTGTCGCAACGACACCAGAGCAGCCCGCACCGTAAGGCCGGTGGCGATGCCGTCGTCGACCACGATCAACTGGCGGTCGCTCAGCAGCTCCGGTGGCGCGTCGCCGAACAGCTGCTGGCGCCGCCGCAGCTCCCGGCTCTCCCGTTCCAGGATCGAGCGCCGCAGGTCTGGGTAGTGGAGTAGCCCCCGGGAACTCGAGGGATCCCACAACACAACATCGCCCGGGGCCATGGCACCGATGGCGAACTCCGGATTGGTGGGCAGCGCCAGCTTGCGCACCGCCCAGGTGGTGAGAGGCAATTGGAGCTGGTGAGCCATCGGCGCAGCCACCGCTACGCCGCCCCGGGGCAGGGCCACCAGCACGGTGGCGTCGGCGTGGGAACGGAATGGCTCCAGACGAACGGCGAGCTCCAGCCCAGCTGCCGTGCGATCGCTCCAGTAGGGGTGACAGGCTCCCCGGCTTGGCATGGTGAAGGCTCGTGCGGCCGCAGTGTTCTCACGGTGAGCGTGTGGCCGCACGGCCACCAGCTGAACTGCACAGCTGCCGCAGTGATGCCGCCGATCACCGGCAGGGCCCTGAGTGCTGCAGGCATCTGGGAAGGCTGCAGGCATCGCCCTGCCCCCGTTGCCCGATGCGCGCCCTGCTGGTGTATCCCCGCTACCCCACCACCTACTGGAGCTTCGAGGAAGCGCTCAGGCTGGCGGGCCAGCGGGCCCTGATGCCACCGCTTGGGCTGATCACCGTGGCCGCGATGCTCCCCACCCAGTGGGAGCTGAGGCTGGTGGACACCAATGTGCGCCCCATCAGCAACGACGACTGGGCCTGGGCCGAACTGGTGATCTGCTCGGCCATGCTCGTACAGAAGCGCGACCTGGCCTGCTGCATCGCCCAAGCCCGCTATCGCGGCCTGCCAGTGGCCGTGGGTGGACCGTTCGCAAGCTCCACGCCGGATGCACCGGAACTCAGGCAGGCGAATTATCTGATCCTTGATGAGGGGGAACTCACGGTTCCGCTGTTCCTGGAGGCCCTGGACCGTGGGGAGACAGGCGGACGGTTCAGCGCCTTGGGCGAGAGACCCGATGTCACGAGCTCCCCCATTCCGCGTTTCGATCTGCTGGATCTGAACGCCTACAACGTGATGGCCGTGCAGTTCTCGCGCGGCTGTCCGTTTCAGTGCGAGTTCTGCGACATCATCGTGCTGTACGGCAGGAAGCCGCGCACCAAGGAACCCGCCCAGCTGCTGGCCGAACTCGATGCCCTGCACGCGCTCGGCTGGCGCAGCGATGTGTTTCTCGTGGATGACAACTTCATTGGAAACAAGCGCAACGTGAAGCGACTGCTGCCGGAGCTGCTGGCCTGGCAGCTGCAGCGGGGCTTTCCCTTTGCCTTCACCACCGAGGCATCGGTGGATCTGGCCAGCGAAACCGAGCTGCTCACGGGCATGGCCCAGTGCCGCTTCCGGCGCGTGTTTCTGGGCATCGAAACCACGGATGTGGGAAGCCTGGCCGGGGCCGGCAAGCACCAGAACACCCGCCAGCCGCTGGTAGAGGCAGTGGACACGATCACCGCGGCAGGCATCCAGGTGATGGCGGGCTTCATCCTCGGTTTCGACGGCGAAGCCCCCGGCGCAGGGGCACGGATCGTGGACTTCGTGACCACAACCGGCATCCCGCTGGCGATGGTGGGGGTGCTGCAGGCCCTGCCCAACACGGCGCTCTGGCATCGGCTGGCCAGCGAGGGGCGCCTGCTGGAGAGCGACGGCTCATTCACCGATGGGGTGCAAACCCACCTGCTGAATTTCCAGCCGAGCCGGCCCATGGCCGAGATCGCCGCGGAATTTCTGGCCTGCTTCGATGCGCTGTACATGCCGCGCGCCTACCTTCAGCGCGCATTCGCCTACTGCCAGAGGCTTGGTGCTCCGCGCTGGCCCCGGTTGGGTCATGGGGAGCGACCCCAGCGGGCCTGGCGGGTGGTGGCTGCCCTGTGCTGGCGCCAGGGCCTGCGGCGCAACAGCCGCTGGCTGTTCTGGCGCCAGCTGCTGCAACTGGCGTGGCAGCGGCCTGAGGTGCTCGATGAGTACCTCTGGATGCTGCTGGTGGAAGAGCACCTGCTCCGCTACCGGGAGATGCTGCATCACACCGTGGCCTCCCAGCTGGCCTCGCCGCTGCTCAGCGCCGGCCCAGCAACTCCTCCCAGGTGGGTGCCGGCTGGGGGTGGGGCGGCCGCTTGAACCTGCGGGGAGGGATGGTGTGGATGGGGTTGCTCATGGGTTGTCTCCTGAGATATGAATCGCGCACCGCAACTGCAACCCCCACAACGGGAGGGGCAGCAGGCCTGAACGGTGATCGGGTTCCGACAGCACGGGTTCAGTACCCGCTGGCATAGGCCAGAACGAATTCACCATAACCCTGTTTTGCAGAAATGCCCCAAGGGGAGCGGAATTGCAACGCGAACGGCAGGGCTGAACTCTTTAGACAGCCCAAAGGCTTGGAGCAGATCGATGCATGCTGCATACCTTGAAGCCATGCAACGTGCCGCGGTTACCCGGATTGAACACGCCCTGATCGCGGGGGCTTATCGCATTGCCAATGGCACCACCCCCGACGGGGTGATCGTGCCGGCAGAACTCGACTGCATGACCCAGGCCATGCACGAAACCTGTCGTCGCTTCGGG
>CAIOXF010000287.1 GCA_903862155.1 uncultured cyanobacterium
CGGCCGTCGGGGAGGCGGTCGGGGATCCGGCCGTCAGGCAGGTTGGATTTCTTGCCGCTCATCGGATCAGTTGAAGAAGTAGCTGGTGAACAGCACGCCAGTCACGAAGATCAACAGCAGGCCCAAATAGAGGCTGGTGCGGTTGAGTTCAACCGGCAGGTTGTTGGGGTTGGGGTTGCGTTGCAGGGCCATGGCGGTGATCAGCGACGGATGAACTGCATGGCAGCCAGGGCGCCCAGGAAGAACACCGTGGGAATGCCGAGGGCATGAACCGACAGCCAGCGCACCGTGAAGATCGGGTAGTTGCGCGGCGTGGTGGTGGCAGGAGATTGGGTCATAGCTGGGGGTTATCGCAGGCGCTGATCGAGCTGGGTCTTGCCGTCGTAGCGCTGGCTCACCACGGGAGCCTTGCTCTCGGAGGCCTGGAAGTAGGCGTCAGGCCGAGGTGTGCCGAAGGCGTCGTAGGCCAGGCCCGTGGACACGAACAGGAACCCAGCCAGGAAGATGGCCGGCAGGGTGACGGCATGAATCACCCAATAACGAATGCTCGTGATGATCTCGAAGAACGGGCGTTCTCCAGTTGAGCCGGCAGCCATAGCGACAAGCGTTCAGCCCGTGGATCCTAGGGGCCGGGCTGCTGGCCCCGGGAGCGGCCGACCGGCTTGGTTACAGAGGGAAAGGTGAGCGGGCTCACCCCACCCAGCGCAGCAGCGAGCCGCGCTCGCCCAGCACGAAGCCCTTGCCGTCGGGCGTGAAGCTGATGCGGGTGAAGTTGGTGGGCTGCTGGGATCCCACCCGATCCTTCTCCCAGGTCTTGCCGCCGTCGTGGCTCACCAGCAGGGTGCCGCTGCCACCGCCCGCCCAGATGTCACCGCGAGGGTCCCAGGCCATGTCGAGGTAGCCGTAGCCGTTGGTGATCGGGATGATCGGCTTGCTCCAGTCCTCGGGGTTGGCGGGGTCGTTGTTGAAGCGGATCTGGGCGCCGCGGGCCACCATCCAGAGATGGCCATCAGGCTGGAAGCCCATGCTCTGCAGGCGCTGGCTGCTCACCCGCTGATGCACCTGCCAGGTGTCCTGGCCGGGATCCCAGGTGGAGAAGAAGTTGCCCAGGCTGCTCACGCTCACGTAGCGGCCGTTGGCGTTGCGGCGCAGCTCGCGCACGGCGCCCGCCGCATCGCTCACCTTGGCCTGCCAGCTGTTACCGCCATCGTTGGTGGTGTACACCGCACCCACGTTGGTGGCCAGCTCAGCGCCGCCCTTGCCTTCGGCGGTGATCAGGTAGGGCTCACCGGGCAGCTTGGTGTCGAGGAACAGGCGGCTCCAGTTCTGGCCGCCGTCGGTGCTGTGCAGCAGCAGGCCGGGCTGGCCGGCGATCCAGCCCTCATCGCCGGTGAAATCGATGCTGATCAGGCGGAAGTTCTCCTCTTCTGGCAGATCCAGCGCCCGCTCGGCCCAGCTGGCACCGCCGTCATTGGTTTCCAGGATCAGGCGGTTGCTGCCCACCAGGAAGCCGTGGCGGTCGTTGGTGAATGCCACATCGAGAGGGTTGGAGCGCGTGTCGATCGGCACGGGCTGCCAGGGACTGGTCTGCGCGGCGGTCAGGCCGGTGGTGACGCAGCCGCCGAGGCCGAGGGCGAGCACCAGGGCCAGCAGGGGAGTGAGCAGGCGTTGCAGCACGGGGATCAGCGCAGCGAATAGAGAGAAAGGAAAAAGGCGACCGCCAGGGCGAAGGCGCCGAAGATCAGCACGTTCTTCTGGCCGGGGGTGAGCCGGTTCACGCCCAGGCCGAAGTTGAGGTTCTCCTCGAACCCACTTGGCTTGTCGCGGGGGCCGATGTCTTTGAAGGCGCCCACCTTGCTGCGGCACACCGGGCAGCGGAAGCTGGCCGGGTCGAGATCCAGGAAGGCCGTGCCGGGCGCAATGCCCACCTTGTTCACCCCCTCGGCGGGGTCGTACACGAAGCCGCAGCTCCGGCACTCGAAGCGATGGGTGGCGGGGTCAACAACCGGTGGCTCGGGGGCGGCCACGGCCTCGACGGCCTGATTGCCCTCCTCAACCTCAACGTCTTCTGTTGGCGCGGAATCCGGTGGCGCCGAATCGGCTGAAGGATCGCTCATTTCTTCACCCTGGCGTGGCCGAAACTCTATCCAGACCCAGGATTCAGGCACGGATGCCAGACTGCCCGCCACGCAACGGCTGTCTGGATGTTCGTCCTTTCGGGCTACGACGCCTTTCTCGGCTTCCTGCTGATCTCGGCGGCGGTGCCCGTGCTGGCCCTGGTCGCCAACAAGCTGCTCTCCCCCAAGAGCCGCAATGGCGAGCGTGAGCTCACCTACGAATCGGGCATGGAGCCCATCGGCGGTGCCTGGATCCAGTTCAACATCCGGTACTACATGTTTGCGCTGGTCTTCGTGATCTTCGACGTGGAGACCGTGTTCCTTTATCCCTGGGCGGTGGCGTTCCACCGGCTGGGATTGCTGGCCTTCATCGAGGCCCTGATCTTCATCGCCATCCTGGTGGTGGCCCTGGCTTACGCCTGGCGCAAGGGCGCCCTCGAGTGGAGCTGAACCCATGACCCCCTCCTCTTCCACCACCCCCGGCATGGCCGAGGCCCTCTCGATCGGAGCCCTGCGCGATCTGCGGGCGTCCAGCTGCAGTCCGGTGGGTGCACCCCAGGTCACGGCCGACCTGTCGGAGAACGTGATCCTCACCACGCTCGACGA
>CAIOXF010000288.1 GCA_903862155.1 uncultured cyanobacterium
CAGGAATCGCGCCAACCAGCGCTGCAACGGCTCCAGCCCAGGCTCGCCATCGAACCCCTCGGAATCGGCCAGCCGGAACTGGCGCACAAACGGCAGCAGGGCCCAATCCGCCAGAGAAGGCCGATCCCCCAGAAGCCAGCCATCAACGTTCAACCGCTGGTTCCACTCGCGCAGGATCGCGATGGCTGCGGCCCGGTGCTGAGGCACCTGCGCATGGCGATTGGGCCCAAAGCGATCGGGGTATTTGAAGCGATCGAGGTGGTGCTTGAAGGGGCCGTCGTTCTGGGCTACGAGCTCCTCAATCACGGCTCGCTGCTCCGGCCCCCAGCCGCCGAGCCAGCCCTCCGGATCGCGCTGCTGCAGGGCCCAGCGCATGATCGCCAGGCTCTCGTCGATCACGCCACCCGGCGTCACCAGCACCGGCACCGTGCCCTTGGCCGACGCCGCCAACAGCTCCGGCGGCTTGGCCTTGAGGCTCACCTCACGCAGCTCCAGATCCCGCCCCGGCTCAAACCCCGCAGCCCGCAGGGCCAGCCGCGCCCGGATCGCGTAGGGGCAACGGCGAAAGCTGTAAAGGGCGAGGAGCGGCTGGGTCACGGCTGCTCAGCCGCCAATGTGGCTCTCGCCGCGCTGAGCAGCCAGGCGCATCTGGTGCTGGCGCTCGGCGAAGCGGGCCCGATCGGCATCGGTGAAGCGATCGATGCAGTGGCGACAGCTCACGCCCGCGACGTAGCTCGCCAGCTGGCGATCCTCCGGCGCCAGCGGCAGGCCGCAGGCATGGCAGAGGCTGTGCTCCCCGGGCTCCAGGCGGTGATTCACCGCCACCCGCTGGTCGAACACGAAGCACTCGCCGCGCCAGCTGCTGCCCTCCTCGGGCATCTCCTCGAGATAACGCAGGATCCCGCCCTCCAGGTGATGCACCCCCTCAAAGCCCTGCTGCTGCAGGTAGGCGGTGGCCTTCTCGCAGCGGATGCCTCCGGTGCAGAACATCGCAATCGCCGTGGGCTGGCGCTCCGCCACCAAGGGCCGCAACTGGCGCTCCACCCACTGCGGAAACTCACGGAAGCTCTCGGTGCCGGGATCGATCGCGCCCGCAAAGGTGCCGATCGCCACCTCGTAGCGGTTGCGGGTGTCGATCACGAGGGTGCCGGGATCGCGGATCAGGGCATCCCACTGGGCGGGCGGCACGTGGGCACCCACCTCGGAGACCAGGTAGGGCTTCACCTCAGCAACGCCCATGGTCACGATCTCGCGCTTGAGCCGCACCTTCAGCCGGTGAAAGGCCTGGTGGGGCGCTTCGCTGAACTTGGCCTGGAGCCGCTCCAGCCCAGGCAACGCCCGCAGCCGCTGCAGCACCGCCTGCACACCCGCAGCGGGGCCACAGATGGTGCCGTTCACCCCCTCTTCGGCCAGCAGGATCGTGCCGCGCACCTCACCGGCGCAGGCCAGCTCCTGCAACTGGTCCTGCAGGTCGTCGAGGCCCTCGAGGGCCGCAAAGCGGTAGAACGCCGCCACCAGCAGGGGCGCCGGCGCCATCATCCGCAGGCGGAGCGTTCCGGCAGCTGCTCCTCCCAGGGGGTGACGCCGGCAGCCGCCAGCAGCTCCCGGTCGGCCGCCACATCGGGGTTGCCGGTGGTGAGCAGGGTGTCGCCGTAGAAGATCGAATCGGCACCGGCCAGCAGGCAGAGCACCTGGGCCTCCCGGGTCATGCCCTCACGCCCGGCGCTGAGCCGCACCCGGCTGTGGGGCATGAGGATGCGCGCGGTGGCCACCATCCGCACGAAGTCGAGCGGATCCACTGGCGGTTGCCCCTCCAGGGGCGTGCCCTCCACCGCCACCAGGGCATTGATCGGCACGCTCTCAGGGTGCGGGTCCATGGTGGCGAGCACCTGGAGCAGCGAGGCCCGATCGGTGAGCGATTCACCCATGCCGATGATGCCGCCGCAGCACAGGGTGATGCCGGCCCGGCGCACCCGCTCGAGGGTTTCGAGTCGTTCCTGGTAGGTGCGGGTGGTGATGATCCGGTCGTAGTGCTCGGGGCTGGTGTCGAGGTTGTGGTTGTAGGCGGTGAGGCCCGCCTCCGCCAAACGCTCGGCCTGGGCATCGGTGAGCATGCCGGCGGTCACGCAGGCTTCCATGCCCAGCTCGCGCACGCCGCGCACCATTTGCAACATCGCCTCAAACGGTGCGCCGTCGCGGATGTCGCGCCAGGCCCAACCCATGCAGAAGCGCTGGGCACCGGCCTCCCGCGCCGCCCGGGCCCGCGCCAGCACCGGCTCCACCTCCAGCTCGGGCCGCCCGGTGACGTCGCTGCTGTGGTGCATCGACTGGGGGCAGTAGGCGCAGTCTTCCTCGCAGCCACCGGTCTTCACACTCAGCAGCGACGCCAGCTGCACCCGGTAGCCCGGATTCGCCTCGCGATGCACCGCCTGGGCCCGCCAGAGCAGGTCGATCAGCGGCAACTCCAGCAGCTCCTGGATCTGGGCCGTAGTCCAGTCGTGGCGCAGCTGCACGGCAGCAGGACGGGTGGGGGTGAGGGTCAAGGCGGGGGAGGAAATCAGGCGCTGGCGGACTCAACGCCGCCGAAGCGGCGCTGGCGGCCCTGATAGTCGAGCAGGGCGGCGTGCAGGGCCCGCTCATCGAAATCGGGCCAGAG
>CAIOXF010000289.1 GCA_903862155.1 uncultured cyanobacterium
CGGCCTGCCGCGGCAAGGAGGTATTCGGGGTGATTTACCTCAAGGACATCATCAAGCCCGGCATTCGCGAGCGCTTCGAGCAGCTGCGGCGGATGGGCATTCGCACTGTGATGCTCACCGGAGACAACCCGATCACCGCCAGCGTGATCGCCCGGGAGGCGGGGGTGGATGACTTCATCGCCGAGGCCACCCCAGAAGACAAGATCGCCGTGATTCAGCAGGAGCAGAAGCTCGGCAAGCTGGTGGCGATGACCGGCGACGGCTCCAACGACGCCCCGGCCCTGGCCCAGGCCAACGTGGGCGTGGCCATGAATTCCGGCACCCAGGCCGCCAAGGAAGCCGCCAACATGGTGGATCTCGACAGCGATCCCACCAAGCTGATCGACATCGTGACGATCGGCAAACAGCTGCTGATCACCCGCGGTGCGCTCACCACCTTTTCGATCGCCAACGACATCGCCAAATACTTCGCGATCCTGCCGGCGCTGTTTGCGGGTGTAGGCCTGGAAGCGCTGAATGTGATGCGGCTGGCTTCACCCCAGTCGGCGATTCTCTCGGCGATGGTGTTCAACGCCCTGATCATTCCGGCGCTGGTGCCCCTGGCCCTCAAGGGGGTGCAATTCAGGCCACTGAGCGCCGAACAGCTGCTGCGCCGCAACCTGCTCATTTACGGCGCCGGCGGTGTGGTGGCGCCATTCATCGGCATCAAGGTGATCGACCTGGCCATCGGGGCCCTGCACCTGATCTAACTCGCTCCTCGATCTCAAAGAACCCCATGGCCCGCGTTCTGCACATCCGTTTCTGGCTGCCGCTGCTGCTCGTGGCCGGCACCCTGCTCATCGCCCCGCTGTTTCGCAGCAGCCAGCCGCCCCTGCAGAGCCACGCCCTGGCCCTGCTGCTCTGCGGCACCGCTGCCCTCTCGGCCTACCTGTTCGCCGTGATCGCCCAACCGGAGAAGTTCTGATGTCGTTCACTGCCCAACTGCTCAGGGGACTGCGCGTCACCCTCGTGCTGTGGCTGCTCACCGTGGTGGTGGTCACCCTGCCGATGCTCGGCCTGGCTCGGCTGGTGGCCCCCGATGCCGCCAGCGGCAGCCTGCTCCGCAGCGGCGATCAGGTGGTGGGATCGCGCCTGATCGGCCAACCCTTCAGCTCCGCGCGTTACCTCCAGGGACGACCGGCCGGCGCCCCCAACCTCGCCCCCTCCAACCCGGCTCTCGCCGCCCGGGTCGGCGATGCCGCCAGCCAATGGAAGAAGGCCGGGGTCGTTCAGCCTGCTGCCGATCTGCTGATGGATTCAGGTTCCGGCGTGGATCCTCAGATCAGCCTGGAGGCTGCCCGCCAGCAGCTGCCGCGCCTGGCCCGCGAACGCCAGGTGCCCATGGCCGAACTGGAACGGCTGTTGCGGCAGCACCAGGAAGGCCCCCTGCGCCTGCAGGCCATTGAGCCGGTGGTGAACGTGCTCACTTTCAACCTCGCCCTCGACAACCTGCGGCCCAGATGATCCGCTCCACCCATCGCCGCGGCCGCCACAAGGTGTTCATCGGCATGGCACCCGGTGTCGGCAAAACCTGCCGGATGCTTCAGGAAGGCAAGGAGATGCTGCGGGAGGGCACCGATGTGGTGGTGGGTCTCCTCGAAACCCATGGCCGCCAGGAAACCGCCAGGCAGGCCGATGGCCTGGAGCTGATCCCCCGCAAACAGGTTCGCTACCAGGATGTGGAGCTGGAGGAAATGGATGTGGGGGCGGTGCTCGCTCGCCGGCCCCAGCTGGTGCTCGTTGATGAGCTGGCCCACACCAACGTGCCGGGCAGCGAACGGGAGAAGCGCTGGCAAGACGTGGAGATGCTGCTGCTCTCTGGTCTGGATGTGTATTCCACGCTGAACATCCAGCACCTGGAAAGCCTCAACGACCTGGTGGCCGAACTCACCGGCGTGGTGGTGCGCGAGCGCATCCCCAACCGCGTGCTCGAGCTGGCCGATGAGGTGGTGCTCGTGGATGTGACGCCGGAAACCCTGCAGGAACGGCTGAAAGAAGGAAAGGTGTACGCCCCCGAAAAGGTGGGCCAGGCCCTGGCCAACTTCTTCCAGCGGCGCCATCTCGTGGCGCTGCGTGAGCTGTCGCTGCGGGAGGTGGCCGATCGGGTGGAAAACGATGTGCTGCCCTCCATCACCCCGCTGCGGGAACGGGTGATGGTCTGCCTGGCGAACTACAACACCAGCAAGCGACTGCTACGCCGTGCCGCGCGCCTGGCTGCCGCCATGGATGCTCCGCTGCTGGCCCTCACGGTGCAGGATCCCAACCGCTTCCTCAGCCGTGAGGAGTCGCTGATTCAGGAAGAATGCCGCCAGCTCTGCGACGACGTGGGCGGCACCTTTCTGCGGGAGGAGAGCGCGGAGATTTTGCCCACCATTGCCCGGATCGCCCAGGACAAACGCATCACGCAGATCGTGCTGGGGCAAACCATGCGGCCCCGCTTCAAGGCCCTGTTTCGCCGGCCCCTATCCGAGCGCCTGCAGCACCAGCTGCGCGGCCTCAACATCGACCTCCACCTGATCTCAGAAGGATTGCCGGCTCAGCTGTCGAACAGCCCAGAGGCGTGATGGGGAGCACCGTGATGGTGAACGCCGTGCCGATTGGCCTGGTGTGGGCCATTTGGCTCTTGATCCTGTTGGTGGAGTTAGCCACACCACCAGAGGTGGTTCTTGGCATCCTCTATGTGGCACCGCTACTGCTGGGCGCATCGCAGCGCAGCAGCAGGCAGTCCTGGAGATTTCTGCTGATCTGCTGCTCGGTCACCTTAGTGAACCTGCTGCTGCCGAGACCAGTGGATCAAAACGCAGTCGTCGTGCTGATCAACCGACTGCTGGCGTGTATCAGCCTGTGGGTGACAACGGCCTTGGTCGTGCGCAACCAGGTCCTGCAACGACAAAGCACGGCGTTGAATGTGGAACTGGCGGAAACGCAACTCCGCAGTGATGTGATCGCCACCCTGGCCCACGACCTCAAAACCCCGGTGCTCGGCACGCTGGCCTCCCTCGCGATGCTTGAACAAGGAGCAGCGGTGCAGGCCATCCGCAGCAGCCAGCAACGCTGTCTGCGCCTCATCAATGACTTACTGGAGGTGTTTCGCGCTGAGCAGGACGGCCTCAAACCCCAGCACGAATCCTGCAACCTGCTCGCCATTGCCCAGGAGGCGGTGAGCACGGTGGAGCCGATCGCTGCGCAACGCAAGATCACCCTGGTGCTGCGCCAACCCCAGGCAAGCAATAGCCCGCTCACGCTGAACGGTGATCCTTCGCTGCTGCGCCGCCTGATCGAAAACCTGCTGCTCAATGCCGTGCATCACAGCCTGCGGGGTGAGCGGGTGTGGCTCCAGCTGAGCCGTCAGCCGGGTGGTTGGCACGTGGATGTGCGCGACGGTGGACCGGGATTTCCACCGGAGGATCTCCCCAGGCTCTTTCAACGCTTTGGGCAAACCGGTAGCGGCTCCCGCGGCACCGGCCTGGGGCTCTACCTCTGCCGGCTGATCGCCGAAGCCCATGGCGGCAGCATCCTGGCCAGCAACTGCCCCGGGGGTGGCGCCAGGGTTGTGGTGCAGCTACCGGAGGTGCAGGCGTGAGCTTGCACCTGCTTCTCATCGAAGACGACCAGGCGTATCAACTGGCGATGGCCAGCCATCTCCGCCAACTGCCACAGGTGGAGCGTGTGAGTGTGGCTAGCGATGGTGAGGAAGGGCTGTCGTTGATTCAGCAAGAACGGGTGGATCTGGCGCTGCTGGATCTGGTGCTGCCAGGGATGGGAGGGCTGGCCACGTGCCACCACATCACCAACTCCTCAGCAATACCGGTACTGATTCTCACCAGCCAGGACGATCCCGAAAGGGTCCAGCAGCTCTGGCAGGCAGGGGCCCGCGGCTATCTGCACAAGGAACAGGGGTTTGAACAGGTGGAGATCGCCCTGGCTTCCCTGATGGCTGGCGCAAGCTGGTGGGACCACAAAGCCACAGCCGCCCTGCAACCCTCAGCAGGATCAACAGCCGTCCGTCGTTCTGCACAAAACACCCAACTTGACAGCCTCACATCGCGTGAACGCGATGTGCTGCGCTGCATCGCCAAGGGCGATGACAACCGCACCATTGCCCAGCGCCTCGGAATCGGGGAAGGCACGGTGCGCAGCCACGTGCACGTGCTGCTTCAGAAACTGCAGGTGAGCAACCGCACCCAGGCCGCCCTGCTCTGGCTAGCAGCCAATCCTGAAAGAGAACAACCGAGATAGTCGCACCCCGTGCCCCCCAGACTGGGTCAAACCAATCAAACCCAACTTGGATATGGATTAAGCCAGGGCCCTCACCGCAGGCAATCGCAAACTGCTGATCAACGACAACAGCACCAGCCCCGCTGAGCACCACAGGCAGGCCTGCATCCCCCCAGTCAGAAACACGGCACCCGAGAGCAGGGTGCCGATCAAACGGCCAGCGGCATTGGCCATGTAATAGAAGCCCACATTGAGGCTCACGGATTCGGCATCGGTGTAGGCCAACACCATGTAGCTATGAATCGAAGAATTCATGGCAAACACCACCCCAAAGGCTGCCAACCCCACCACGATCGCCACACCGGGATGGGCCACCTGGCGCCACAGGGCGATGGCGATCAGGGCCGGGATGGCCGTGAGCACCGCTGCCCAAAACTGCACGGCATCAGGCCCAGGCGGACGGCCGCTGCCCCAGCTGCGCCGCAGCGCCGGAGCGGACGCCTGCACGATCCCGTAGCCGATCACCCACAGGCCCATGAAGCCGCCCACCTCCCAGTAGCGCCAGCCCAGGGCCGCCTGCAGGAACACCGGCAACGCCACCACAAACCACACATCCCGCGCACCAAACAGAAAAAACCGCGCCAGGGACAGCACATTCACGCCCTCACTCTTGGAGAACAACGCCGAGAAACTGGGCTTTTGCTTCATGCGGCCGATCTCCGC
>CAIOXF010000290.1 GCA_903862155.1 uncultured cyanobacterium
CTGACGGCCTTCCTGACGGCCTGCTGCAAGCCAGTCCTGCGCTGCCCGCGTGTGGCGCAGCTCCTCCATGGGAATGCCAGCAATCACCATGATCTCCTCGTTTGTGAGATGGGGAAGCCCCAACGGTGGCTGCGCAGGGCTGTGGTGCCCTCGGTCAGGGCAGCATCCGGCCCGCCAGTTGCTGCAGCCGCTGATCCGCGGTGAGCAAAACGACCATTCATGGGCTCTTAACTCTTGGCTGAAGATTGAGTTGCCCGGCAACTCGGGCCAGGTGCCGATCAAAACTGATCAATGCGCCACATCCTTCGCTGCGAGCCAAGTGGAGCGCATCGGCAAAGTCCATTCCCTGCCGGTGCCACTCCAAGGCTCGCCTCACGAGCTCTTCCTGCTCAAGATGGAGATGGCGAATGGCCAGCAGCCCCTCAAAAGCCGAGATCACCGTCTCACGCGGCAACTTGTAGGCCCCACGCAACACCCATTCCAGCTCCAGCACCACGGTGAACGGCACAAAACAGGCAGCACTGGCATCGATCAGCGCTGCCGCCTGCTCGGCTTGAGCCGGATCGTCGTTCACCAGCAGGCGCACCAGCACGTTGGTGTCGAGCGCCACAGGCAAACTCATGCTTCGGCGAAGAGAGCCGGATCCATCTGCTCCAAGCTCAACGGTGGCCCCTGGTATCCAGTGCAGCCGATCAAGGCGCGGGCAGAGCGGCTTTTCTCGCGGCGCTCAGGAACCAGGCGCAGCCCATCCGCTTCCAGGCTCAGCGCCAGCCGGTCGCCTGGCTGTAGACCCAACAGCTGACGCAACCTTGCTGGAATCACCAGCTGGCCCTTGGATGACAGGGTGAGCAATGCATCCATCACCGTGCCCTCGAGCGTCTTACCAGTGTAAGACGCTCAGATCACATCCGCAAAGCGCTTCTCCTCCGCCGGAACTGGCGGATGCCCCTGCCCAGTTTGGGTTCAAGCGATCTGCCGCTACCCTGGCGATTCACCGGCAGCCGGCTCAGATCGGCATCGTTCCAGGCCTCAATCCCCTCGGCGTTGAGATCCACCACCGTCACCTGGATCCCGGGGCAACGATCGGCGATCACCGCCAGCGTGGCCCCGCCCCCATAGCCTGCGCCGTAGCCGAAGGCTTCTCGCGAAGCGAGTTGCAGCACAGCGTGGTGCTCTGGGCGCTCCTGCTCTCCAGCGGCCCCAGCAGCCAATCCAGCAGGTCCACGTCATGGCTGGCCAGGCTCATCAGGGCCCACCAGAGGGTTGGGGGCTGTGAGCACTTTCGATTAATCGCGCCGCAGAGGGCTGAGTGAGGCCCCCAGCACGGTTCCCATCAAACCGATGGCGAGCTTCTGGAGGTCTGGTGCCTGTCGCGAGTCAGTCACGATGCGAAATCCACCAAGCAGGACCAGAAGAGTGACCAAAGCCGCCAGAGAGAAACGCAACAGCTCAAGTCGCTCGCCATGGTTCTGGGCCGAATACTCCAACCAGTCCTGAGCCAGATCGATCTGAGGAGGATTGGGTCTGGAGGCTGGCATCAGAAATTCACGAGTTCGCGCTCAGTGCCCTCTTTGGATCGCAGGATCACATGGCCTTGTTGCCCTTCTTCCTGCTTGACGGTTTTGTAAAGGGCAATAGCACGCCGAAACACCTCAGCGCGCGTGAGACCAGAGGCGCGTGCGACCTGATCAAAGTCATCGGCCAGGCGCTGGTTGAGGCGTACCTCAAAGCGGGTGTCACTCATGGGGCAAGGATCTGTTACGGACGCTTGTACGGACAAGCATAGGTCGTTTGATCGGCTGAGCCGTGGGCTCCGGGCTTCAAAGCAGAACCAGCCGCACTCCAACAGTTCCACCCATTCGGATTTGGCGCGCACCGTCACCCAGGGGGTGCAGGGAGGCAGCTCGTGCGGCAATCCAGGGCTGCGAGGGCTTGCCGGCAGGCGGCGGCTCAGGGTTTCGTTCGGGCTGGGAGGGGGCGGCTCCGGGGGAAGACCCAACGGTGGTACCGCTGCTCAACGTCGGCAGCGGTGCCAACGGCACTGTCGAGGTCCTGTACAGGCTGTACGGAATCCTGACGCTGCTCTGGCCTTGCCGTACCCATCCATCGCTCAGGGCCGTAGCGCGCTCGGTCAGGGGAGCACCTGGCCCGCCAGCTGCTGCAGCCGCTGATCCGCGGTGAGCAGCACGGCCGCTTCGCGCCGGGCCAGCGCCAGGTAAAGGCAGTCGTACACGGGATGATCGAGGTGGCAAGCCAGGGACAGTGCTTCCACCTGCAGATGGCGGTCGGGTTCGATCACATCCACCAGCTGCGCTGCCCTGCTCAGGCGCTGCTGCACGCCGGCGGCGGCCAGCTGGCCAGCCCGTTGCAGGCGCCACAGGGCATTGGCCACCTCGGTGAGCATCAGCTCGGGAGCAAGCACCAGATCGGCATTCAGCACAGCCTCTTGAAAGAAGGCCGACTGCTCAGCCCCCTCGATGATCCGGACCACCGCCGAGGCATCCAGAACCAGGCTGGCCATCTCAGCGGGACCGGTCCTGGCGAATCAACTCCTCCGGAGAGGGATCAAAGGCCCGCCTTCCCTGGTCTTCCGCCAGGGCCTGAAGGTCGGCGAGGGCCTGGCGGCGTCGCTCGCGGGGATCTCCTCCACAGGCTTGCTGCAAATCACTGAGGGCCTGCTGGCTCAGGCTGCGATGGTGCCGTCGCGCCCTCAGTTGCAACTGTTGGTGCAGGGGATCGGGTAGATCGCGGATCTGGAGCGTGGCCACGACGGGGAGCCAGCAGGCTGCATGCATAGTACCTGCACTTTTCTGTCAGCCCATCTCCGCCAAGCGCTTGTCCATGCGCCGGAACTGGCGCACGCCCGTCATCGCCAGCAGCGCCACTGAAACCACACCATCAATCCCGCCAGGATCACAAACGAGATCAGGACGTCGAACAGGACGTTGAAAAAGCTGGTGATCACTGCCACCGCCGGCACGATCAGCCGCTGGACAGCCACCTACTGCTACGCAGAAGCCTTCGGCTCGGTGAGCAGGTTCGCATTGCTGATCAGGCTGTCGGAGCAGCTGCTCAGCGCCGGGCGGCTCAGGGGGGAGCCCCCAACGGCGGCTGCGCAGCTCAACGTCGGCAGCGGTGCAAACAGCACTGTTCAGGTTCTGTACAGGTCAGGTTCTGTACGGGCTGTACAGAACCTGACGGTGAAAATTGGGGATGGTGCTTCCGGCTCTGGCGATCAGGGCAGC
This sequence comes from uncultured cyanobacterium, assembly GCA_903862155.1. Classification (GTDB taxonomy): domain Bacteria; phylum Cyanobacteriota; class Cyanobacteriia; order PCC-6307; family Cyanobiaceae; genus UBA5018. Next base: position 3,246 of record CAIOXF010000290.1, read on the forward strand.
CCCAGGATCGGCCGATTCAGCCGATTCAGTTGTTGGCGGTCAGCCAGGCGGCCAGGTCGGCCGGGCCCTGGAAATCGAGCAGAGCATCGGCCAGGGCTTCCAGTTGCTCCAGCGGCAGGGCCTGGATCTGGGTGGTGGTGTCGGTGGCGAGGGGGCCGCAGCGGCGGTTGAGCAGGCGGAGGGTCACCTTGGCTTCACCGAGGGCTTCGCCTTCCTGGCGACCCTCGGCGAGCCACTCCTGCGCTGCGCGGGTGTGGCGTAATTCCTCGTGGGGGATGCCGGCGATCACCATGATTTCCTCCCTGCTGAGATCTGGAAACCGCTGCATCAACATAGGGAGAACCGCTGCATCCAGATCAGGCCGCTTGGCCAGAATCTGCTGACTGCTCGCCGCCAGCTCGCTTTCGGGGCGGATCGGCAGGGTGAGACAGGTTGAGCAACAGCTGCAGGGCTTGTCTGGGGCCCAGGTTGAGGCGGTTGTGGGGCGTGATCACGAGCACGGCCCAGTGCTCCACCCGGGGGTGCTGGTTTCGGCGCTGCCTGTGGTTTGACGGGGCCAGAGCACCCCGTCGAGGCGGTGGCTCAGCTCCTACTGCTGCGCAGAAGCCTTCGGCTAGATCTCGAGGGCTTCATAGCGGTAGAGGCTGTCGCCGGGGGCTGAAGGGTCGAGGCTCAGCGTGTTGGCGGCGGCGGCCGAGCCGGGCAAAAGTGCGCCGATCAGGTCCGGGGCACTTTGGAAGACGCGGTCATACCAGCAGTCGGTGTTCAACTTCCGCGAGGCAGCGTGTTTCGGCTTCTGCGTTGCGAGCGGTGTAGGCCGCCTTTTCGGTGGGCGTCATCAACACGGCGACCCGCTCTGTCGCCCGCTCTGGACTGCGCCGTCGATCCTTTCCGGCCGCCACGATCCCTTCAGGCCACCCAGACCTCAGCCAGTTGCAGCGTCAAGCCGGGGAATTCGGGGGGAGCGGTGAGAACCGCTGGATGTTCAAGGCGCTGGGCATCACCGGCCGAAGGCCACACCTCAACCGCACGCTCCTCAGGCAGGAACAGCCAGCCGAGGCGGGCACCGTTGCGCTGGTAAGCCGCCATCTTCTGGCGCAACGCATCCACACCGCGTGGCCCCTCGTCGCTGGGGCTGGCCAGTTCCACCACCAGGTCGGGGCAGAGGGGGGCGAAGCGTCGACGCTCATCGGCGCTGAGGGCCCGCCAGCGATCCAGGCGAACCAACGAGGCGTCGGGGCTCACCACCGAACCGTCGGGCAGCCGAAATCCACCTGAACTCTCAAATACTTTCCAGTCGCCGCTTGCTTTGGCGTACTGCTGAAGCTGGAACAGCAACTCACTGTTGCGGCCGCTGGTTTCACTGCCCGTGGGCGTCATCGCAATGACACGGCCATCGGCGGCCAACTCAAGCACCGCCTCACGGTTCTCAGCGCACACCAGCTCGAATTGCTCAGGCGTGAGACGCAGCCCTGAAGGGAACTTCAGCGGCAGCACATCCGGAGTCGCGCTGGGGGTGAGCGTCATCGTTGATGGCCGGCACCTTTCCAACGCTAGCCAGTTGTCGCCGGCAAGGCGGTGGCTGCGGGTGTTCGTTCGGGCTGGGGGGCTGGATCAAAGCAGCAGCACCGGCTCGCCAGCGGCAGACAGCAGCCGTGCCGCCTCCCGGTGAAACGTGGCCAGCTGCTCACCGCCCAGCGCTCAGCAGCCATAGGCGATCACCCCATCAGCGAAGTCGCCCCCCGCCGAAAGAAGCTTCAGCCCTGCACGTACAGCCTGGCGATCCACAGCCACGCCGCTGCTTGCCATCAGTGCTTCGATGGAGGTGGCGCAGTCACTCGCCGCGAAGCCATACACCCGTCGCAACACCCACACCAGCTCGCACAGCACCGGCACGGGGATGGCAATCAGCTCTGCCTGCTCCAGCAGCTCGGTTGCTGCCTTGGCCTGCTCAGGATCGTCCTGCACCAGGGCACGCACCAGCACATTGGTGTCGGCGGTCATCCTCACGGATTGGTGGTGGGCAGCTTGGTGGCATGAAGACCTGCCCAGCCGCAAGCAGCAGCCTCGTTCAACTCCTCCAGGCTCGCCCGGCGCGTGCTATGCCCTGCCAGCAGGCCGATGAAGCCACGGATGCTGCCGGTGACCTGTTCGGCGTGGAGCTCCAGCCGCCCTCCCGGTAGCACCTCCACATCGATGCGCTGGCCTGGCTGAACGCCGAGATGGGCCAACAAGTCCTTGCGCAAGGCCAGTAAGGCAGGAATGCCTTACTGGCCTGCTCCGCACTCCGATCACAAACGAGATCAGGGCGTCCACGAAGCTGGTGATCACTGCCAGAGCAACATCCCCGCAAACGCCAGGGGGCTGCAGCTCGTGCGGGAGCGGCTGGGGCGCCGGGCGGCTCAGGGGGAAGCTTCCTCGCTGAGTGAAACGACTGAGTGAAACGGCTGAGGTCACAACGCAACAGTCGTAACAGCACGCTGCCGGATGGGCGAGATCTGCACGGGAACCCTGGCGCCGCAGGCGTTTTGCGATTCCGTACGGGCCGTACGGAATCGCAAAACCACGAAACGGCAAGCCCCAGGGGGTGCAGGGCGGCAGCTCGTGCGGCAACCCATGGCGCAGGGAGAAGCCCCCTCCTGAACCACTGAGGACGCTCGCGGTTGATGACACCCCGTGGGGTGGGGGGGCAGCTCAGGCGGGTTGCTCAGGATGGGCCGCCAGCCAGGCGGCCAGGTTGGCCGGGCCCTGGAAATCGAGCAGGGCGTCGGCCAGGGCTTCCAGTTGCTCCAGCGGCAGGGCCTGGATCTGGGCGGTGGTGGCCTCGCTCAGCGGGCCGCAGCGGCGGTTGAGCAGGCGGAGGGTCATGGCTGCAGCCTCATCGCGCCGACCTTCTTCTAAGCCTTCCTGCCGACCTTCCTGACGGCCTTCCTGACGACCTTCCTGACGACCTTCCTGACGGCCTTCGGCCAGCCAGTCTTGAACTGCTCTGGTATGGCGAATTTCTTCTCGGGGGATACCGGCGATCACCATGATTTCGGCCTCGGTGAGCTGGGGGAACCGTTGCACCAGCATAGGAAGCACAATCGTGTTCAGATCCGGACGGCTGGCCAGGATCTGCTGACTGCTCGCCGCCAGTTCGCCCTCGGGCCGGATCGGCAGGGTGAGCAGGTTGAGCAGGGGATCGAGGTTGGGCTGCTGGCTCAGCTCCTCCAGGTTGATCCAGACCACCTGCTGCAGAAACAGCTGCAGGGCTTGTCTGGGGCCCAGGTTGAGGCGGTGGTGGGGCGTGATCACGAGCACGGCCCAGTGCTCCACCC
>CAIOXF010000291.1 GCA_903862155.1 uncultured cyanobacterium
CCGGCATGGCCGAGGCCCTCTCGATCGGAGCCCTGCGCGATCTGCGGGCGTCCAGCTGCAGTCCGGTGGGTGCACCCCAGGTCACGGCCGACCTGTCGGAGAACGTGATCCTCACCACGCTCGACGATATCCACAACTGGGCGCGGCTGAGCAGCCTCTGGCCCCTGCTCTACGGCACCGCCTGCTGCTTCATCGAGTTTGCGGCCCTGATCGGTTCGCGCTTCGACTTCGACCGCTTCGGCCTGGTGCCCCGTTCCAGCCCGCGCCAGGCCGACCTGCTGATCGTTGCCGGCACGGTGACCATGAAGATGGCCCCGGCTCTCGTGCGGCTCTACGAGCAGATGCCTGAGCCCAAGTACGTGATTGCCATGGGCGCCTGCACGATCACCGGTGGCATGTTCTCGGCCGACTCCACCACGGCGGTGCGCGGCGTGGACAAACTGATCCCGGTGGATCTGTACCTGCCCGGTTGCCCGCCCCGGCCTGAGGCGATCTTCGACGCCGTGATCAAACTGCGCAAGAAGGTGGGCAATGAGGCCCTGGCTGAGCGCGGCAATCTGCTTCCCACCCACCGTTATTGCACGGTGAGCCACCAGATGAAGGCTGTGGAGCCCATCGTGGATGGCCGCTATCTGCGGGCCGAAACCCAGCAGAAGGCCCTGGCCGCTGCTGCCGGGCTGCCTGTGGGTGCTGCTGAAGCAGCCACCGTTGCCACCACCAACGCCTGAGCCGAGCCATGCCCGACGACATCACTCCCGCTCCTGAAGCTGCGGGCACCACGGCCATCGCAGCTGTTGAACCTGGTGCCGTGAGCCGTTGGCTGAGCAGCCAGGGGTTTGGCCATGAGGTGCTTTCCCCCGACCATCTCGGCGTGGAAGTCATCGGCGTGGAGCCCACGTTCCTGCCGGTGATCGCGGCGGCACTCAAGGCTGCAGGCTTCGATTATCTCCAGTGCCAGGGGGGCTACGACGAAGGCCCCGGCGGACGGCTGGTGAGCTTCTATCACCTGGTGAAACTGGGAGCACTGGCCGATCAGCTGGCTTCAGCTGCTGCGCCCGCCGGCACCTCCCAGGCCATTGGCGCCGATGCGAAGCCTGAAGAGGTGCGCCTCAAGGTGTTCCTGGCCCGCGATGGCGAGCTCACGATCCCCAGCCTCTACGGCCTATTCCGTGGTGCCGACTGGCAGGAGCGCGAAACCTTCGACATGTATGGCATCCGCTACGAAGGCCACCCCCATCCCAAGCGGCTGCTGATGCCGGAAGACTGGAAGGGCTATCCCCTCCGAAAGGACTACGTGCAGCCCGACTTCTACGAGATGCAGGACGCCTATTGAGCGTCCTTGCGGAATCGCTTGTAGAACCGCATCACCGCCAGCGCCACACTTCTTGGGTCGTGGCGCAGGGTCGCGGTGGGTCTTGCCCCTTGCAGTGGAGCCAGCATCACGTCGTAGCCACGGTTTCGCAGCTCGCGCACGTTGCAGCTCACCGGTTCAGCGCCTCGCTGGCGGTAGTGCTCCACCAAGGGTGAATCGCCCAGGTCCTCCTGGGCCAGTACCGCAGTGAACAGCCGCTGCTCCACCCCCAGGCTGGCCAGTTGGGCTTCGATCGCCCGCAGATGTCCGCCCACATCGAGCCCGTCGGTTTCGCCGGGCTGGGTCATCAGGTTGCAGATGTAGAGGCGCGGCGCCTTGCTGCGGCTGATGGCGCTCACCAGCTCCGGCACCAGCAGATTGGGCAGCAGCGAGGTGTAGAGGCTGCCCGGGCCCAGCACGATCAGGTCGGCATTGGCGATGGCCTCGAGGGCCCGCGGTAGGGCCGGCGGCCGCTCCGGAATGCAGCCCAGGCGCACGATCGGGCTGGGGGCATGGCCAATCTGGGATTCGCCCTCGATGCGCTCGCCATTTTCCAGTTCGGCCCAGAGGCGCACATCGGCATTGGTGGCCGGCACCACCTGGCCCTGCACCGCCAGCACCCGGCTGGAGGCGGTGATCGCCGATTCCAGGCTGCCGGTGATGGCCGTGAGCGCCGAGAGAAATAGGTTTCCGAAGCTGTGGCCCTCGAGGCCGCTGCCGGCCTTGAAGCGGTATTGGAACAGCCGCGTGAGCAGGGGCTCCTCGGTGGAGAGCGCGGCCAGGCAGTTGCGGATGTCGCCGGGGGGCTGCACCCCCAGCTCGCGCCGCAGCACGCCGCTGCTGCCGCCGTCGTCGGCCACGGTCACGATCGCCGTGATGTTGCTGCTATAGCGCTTGAGCCCGCTCAGCAGGGTGGAGAGGCCGGTGCCGCCGCCGATGGCCACGATGCTGGGCCCGCGGTTCAGCCGGCGCTGAGCCATCAGCGCATCCACCAGCACGGTGCCCTTTTCCGGGGCGAGGGCCTGCTGGATCGTGCCGAAGCTGCGGCTCTGGCCCAGCCAGATCAGTCCGGCCCCCACCACCAGCACCAGCGGTCCGGTGATTTCCCGCGGCAGCACCGTGGTGAGGTTGCGCAGCAGCCACTGGATTGAGGCCAGCATCCAATAGATCGGCTGCAGGTCGGCCCATACGGCAGCCCCCAGCAGGGCCAGCACCAGCCCGATCCCCGAGGTGAGCATCCAGCGCTTCACCACCAGCCCGGGTTGGAGCCAGCGCACCGCCCGCCTGGAGCGGCTCATCAGATCCCGCTGACGCAGATCCCCTCGCCCCACCCAGCCGGGCCGGCGCAGGGGCACCCGCCGCCGGCGACGCACCTGGGACGCAGAGGGGGAGGCCGGGCCTGATGGGCTCAACGGGGCGTGGGACGCTGCCGCAACTGGCCGGACTCTAGGGAGATCGCCCAGCCCGGTCTAGGCGCGAGGATGGCTTCACGCCGCGCCTGCCGTTCCCCTGATGGTTGCTCCCGTTGCCGAGATGCGGGGAGTGGAGGTGCGCTGGGGATCCCGGGCCGTGCTCGATGGGGTGGATCTGGTGCTCCAGCCCGGCGAGCGCCTGGTGGTGGTGGGCCCGTCCGGGGCTGGCAAAAGCACGATCCTGCGGGTGCTGGCCGGGCTGCTGCTGCCCACGGCCGGTCAGCTGAGGCTGCACGGCGAGGAGCAGACCTATCTGCGCCTGGATCAGCGTCACCCGCCCGATGTGCGCCTGGTGTTTCAGAACCCGGCGCTGCTGGGTTCGCTCACGGTTCGCGAAAACGTGGGCTTTCTCCTCTATCGCTGCAGCCGCCTCAGCGAGGGCGAGATCCGGGAGCGGGTGAGCCAGGCCCTGGAGGCCGTGGGCCTCTCCGGCATCGAGGAGCAGTTGCCGGGCGAATTGAGCGGCGGCATGCAGAAGCGGGTGAGCTTTGCCCGGGCCCTGATCAACGACCCCACAATCCCCACCAGCCAGACGCCCCTCTTGCTGTTCGATGAGCCCACGGCCGGCTTGGATCCGGTGGCCTGCACCCGCATCGAAGACCTGATCGTGCGTACCACTGAGGTGGCCCAGGCCACGTCCTTGGTGGTGAGCCACGTGCACAGCACGATCGAGCGCACCGCCGAGCGGGTGGTGCTCCTCTACGACGGTCTGTTCCGCTGGGCCGGAAGCCTCGACGAGTACCGCAGCACGACTGATCCGTTCGTGGTGCAGTTCAGGAGCGGTAGTCTGCGCGGGCCAATGCAGCCCGCGGAGCTCTGAGTCATGCGCCGCAGTGTGCGCGAGGCGATCGTTGGCTTTTCGCTCATTGCTGCCGCAGCGAGCGCCGTGGGCCTCACCTATTGGCTGCGCGGGGTGAATTTCAGCCGTAACACCTGGACCGTGCAGGCTCGCTTTGCTGAGGCGGCGGGCCTGGCCGAGCGTTCGGCTGTGGCGTATCGGGGTGTGCTGGTGGGCAATGTGCGCCGTGTGCGGGTCACGCCGGAAGCGGTGCTGGCGGAGCTGGAGATCAACAACACCGAGCTGCGGCTGGGGAACCCGGTGTTGGCCGAGATCACGGAAGCCACCCTGCTGGGTGGCGAAGCCCAGGTGAACCTGATTCCAGGCGGCCCCAACCTGCCGCCTGGCAGCCCGAGCCCCAACTCGCCGCAGTGCAAGACCAGCCAGATGCTCTGCAATGGCAGCCAGATCCGCGGGGTGAGTGGGGCGTCGTTGCAGAGCGTGACCGCCCTGATGCAGAAGTTGTTGGAGCAGGGCGACAAGGAACAGCTCGTGAGCAAGTTCTCGGCCCTGGCGGTGAGCTTCGATCAAACCTCCAAGCAGGCCACCGCCTTCATGAAGGACGGCCAAGTGCTGGTGAAGGAGCTGGAAGCTTCCGTGCTTAAAGCCCAGCCCACGATTGACAACCTCAACGCCACCACCGCCCACGCCCGCAACCTGATCGCCGCCCTCGACAACCCCAAAACCGTGGGTGAGCTCCAGAAAACGGTGGCCAACGCCGAAAAGCTCACCGCCCGCTGGGAAGCGGTGGGAGGCGATGTGAACAAGCTCTCCTCCGATCCCCAGTTCATGAATGGGGTGCGCAGCGTGGCGATTGGCCTGGGCAAGTTCTTCGACGAGCTCTATCCAGCGCAGACGGCTGCCGCCAAGGAGAAGGCAGGGCGCCAGCAGCCCACCGCTTACCCCCTGCCGAACTCCCGCTAAACCCCGGAGATCGCTTCCATCGCAATGGCGGCGATGGCCTGATCGCTGGCCTTGGGAAGCTGCACGTATTTGCCGCCGGCGGCATCGGCCAGGTCTTTGCCCATGCCGCTGCCGATGAACTTGCGCTCGGTGTCGATCACCAGCAGCTTGATGCCCAGGGCCCGGTAGCGGCTGGCCACCTGCTTCACCTCCTCCTTGAGATCTACCGGTTCCTCACCCTCCAGCTGGGGTTGGCCGAGGGAGCGGCTGAGGGGCACGTTGCCCCGGCCGTCGGTGATCGCCACCACCACCACCTGGCCCAGATCACCGGTGGCCAGAGCATTGGCGCCCACCCGCGCTGCCTGGGAGAGACCATGGGCCAGCGGTGACCCGCCGCCGCAGGGCATCGATTCCAGGCGCCGGCGTGCGGCGGTGATCGAGCGGGTGGGGGGCAGCAGCACCTCGGCCGCTTCGCCGCGGAAGGGGATCAGAGCCACTTCATCGCGGTTTTCGTAGGCCTCGGTGAGCAGCCGGATCACGGCGCCCTTGGCGCTCTGCATGCGGTTAAGCGCCATCGAGCCGCTGGCATCCACCAGGAAGATCACCAGGGCTCCGGCCTTGCGCTGCAGCTGCTTGGCGCGCAGGTCGCCGTCTTCCACCACCACCTTGCGGTGAGGTTCCCGCTCGCGGCGGCTCTTCTGATACGGCGCGGCGGCCCGCAAGGTGGCGTCCACGGCGATCCGCTTCACCGGGCCCCGAGGGAGCATCGGCTTCACGTAGCGACCGCGCGAATCGCTGAACACCACGGCGCGGCTGCCGCTGCCACCGGTCTTGGCCTTGCCGGCGTTGAACAGCAGCAGATCGGGGTCGATCGCCACCGCTTCCGGATCCAGCAGGAACTCCTCGGGGATTGAGGGCGGGGCCTGATCTTCCGGAGTCTCGTCGTCTTGTTCCTGCTCGTCTTCCGGTTCGTCGGAGTCCTGTTCGTTCTCGGGCTGCTCGGGCTCCTCCGGCGGCTGCTCACCCTGCGGCGGGGGTGGCGGTGGTGGGGGCTCCATCGGCTGGTCGGGATCCGGCGGCGGCAGTTGCAGCGCCCGCGGCGCGATCACCAGACGCACAGCCACCTGCAGGTCGTCCGCTTCCACCCGATCGCGGCCGCTGAGGGCGGCATGGGCCCGCGCCACCCGCACGGCATAGAGCTCGCTGCGATGACCCTCCACGCCGCCGCGGAGGGCTTCCTTCACCAGGTATTCGATCTGCTCCCTGGAGATCTGCACATCCGGCAGCCACTGACGCGCCAGCAGCAGCTGGGTCGCCAGGGCGTCGGTGTCTTCCTGCCACTTGGAGCGGAAGCTGTCGCTCGCCTCGGCGTGGTCGATGGCGCTGCGGCTGATCGCCACCCGCTGCTCCAGATCCAGGGTCTGGTTGGCGCTCAGGCAGATGGCGAAGCGATCGAGCAGGTGATCGCGCACCGCCCCCTCTTCGGGGTTGTAGGTGGCGATCAGCAGGCAGCGGCAGGGGTGGGAGAGGCTGAGGCCCTCGCGCTCGATCCGGTTTTCGCCGCTGCCCACGGCTGCCAGCAGCAGGTTGGTGATGTTGTCGTCGAGCAGGTTCAGCTCATCCACGTAGAGCACGCCCCGGTGCGCTTCGGCCAGTAGGCCCGGCTGGAACACGGCCTGGCCGCTCGCCAGCGAGGCGGTCACATCCACCGAGCCCACCAGCCGGTCTTCGGTGATGCCCAGGGGCACCTGCACGAAGGGGGCCGGGATCACCTTGGTGGGCAGGAGGGCGCCCTGGTCGTTGCCGCTGGGATCGGCGCCCAGCTCAGTCAGACGGCTGCGGGTGGCGTCGTCCCAGTCTTCGGGGCGGCGCGGGTCGATGTTGAGGCCGGCGGGTGCGGGCTGGCCGAGGGCCGGGGTGCCCAGGTCGAGCACGTCGATCGGGGGCAGCAGGGCGTGCAGGCCGCGCGCCAGCACGGATTTACCGGTGCCGCGTCCACCGGCGATCACCACCCCGCCCAGGCCCGGGTCCACCGCCGCGAGCAGCAGGGCCAGCTTGAGGGTGCCGTGGCCGGTGATCGCGGCGAGCGGAAAGGCCCGGTTGGCGGCGTCGCTCTGGACCGGGCTGCTGGAGGCGAGTCCGCTTGCAACCATGGAAAGGCCCGGGCCAGGAAGAACGTGGGCGCCAGTCTCGCCGATCAGGCAGGAGCGCCAGCCGGCAGGGCACCCAGCCTGGCCATTGCGCTGGGAGCC
>CAIOXF010000292.1 GCA_903862155.1 uncultured cyanobacterium
ACCGTTTCGAGGAAGGTGCTCTGGGTGGCCAGCTCCTCCACCGAATAGCCCCGGTAGGTGAGCAGGCCCTTCTGCCCATCGATGTCGCAGATGGCGGAGTGGGTGGCGGGAACACCCTCTAGGCCCGGGCGGAAGGCCACCGCGGGAGAGGCAGCTGCTGGGGATTGGGATGCCGTAGGAGTCGCCGCCATGCCTCTGCTGCCGATGCAGCGAACCTACGGCCCTTCCTCAGCTGCGCGCCGTAGCGCTGGCTGCCGCCAGCAGCACCTTCGGAGCAAGCAGCAGGCGCAGACTGGGCGTGGGCTGGAGCACGATCACAGCCAGGCCGGCCTTCTTCAGGGTGACGGTCCCTGCCGGAGCACCTAGCACCTGGCAGGCGAGCTGGCCCAGATCCGGCTCATGGCCCACCAGCATCAAGCGCCCGGCGCCGCTGGAGCGCACCAGCGCGAGGGCATCGCCATCGGGGGCGAGGGCTCCATCGATCTCCAGCTGGCCCGCCAGGCCCGCAGCCACGGCGATCTCCGCCGTCTGGCGGGCGCGCACCAGCGGGCTCGAGATCAGCTGGTCAGCCCGGATACCCAGCAACGCAAGCCGCTCAGCCACGGCGGTGGTGCGACGGATGCCTGCCGACGTGAGCGCGCGGAGGGGCTCAGGCGTGGGACCGCCGCGCTCCTCGGCGATGCCGTGGCGAAACAGCAGCAGCTCCTGAAGGCCTGCCATTGGCTCAGGAAAGATCGAGGCGGGCGCTGAGGCGATAGCCCGTGGGCTCCGGTGTGAGCGCCAGGGCCAGGCCATCAGCGGCCTCAGCCAGTGGCTCCCCGGCCAGTCCGGAGAGCAGGCGCCCGCTGCTCCAGCGGCCCAGCAACTCCCGGGCCTGGGTGCTGCCCACCGCCCACTGCACCCCGGCATCCGGGCGATCGAGGGCCTCGAGTCGATCCAGCTGCTGGCGAGGACCCTGACGGGCCTCCCCCTGCTGCTCCAGCTGCGCCAGGTCTTGGCTCCACCAGGCCAGATCGCCTTGGGCGGAGCGGGCCCCAGCCAGTTCGGCCTGCAGTTGGCCGGGCTCAGAGCGCCCCTTGCGCCCAGTGCCTGCGGCCAGGTGGGTCCACACCCTCACCGGGCGGCCGTTATCAAGCTGCAGCGGAGCGCCGATCAGGCCCTCGGCCGCCAGGGCTGGCTCCAGGGCCTGGGGAGCGGGTTCGTCGGCACCGGTGCCGAGCAGCCAGCCAGCCTGGCTCTGAGCCCACAGCAAGGGGCCGCCATCGGCGGCGCTCACCAGGGCCGGCAGCGGACTGGTGATGGTCGCCAGGGCCTTGGCCAGCACAGGCTGCAGCACCGCCGGCAGGGCGGCGGGGTTCTGCAGTACCGCCAGGCTGGCGGCATCCCCGTGAACGCCGGCCAGCAGGGCGGCGGCCCTGCTGGCCGCCTGGGGTGCCACGACCCACCCATCGGATTCAGACCCAGCCTTGCGGCGGAATGTGGCCTCCAGGGCCAGGCCCGAGCCGGCGGGCCGCAGCGCCGCCATCACACCGGTGAGATCGGCATCTTCAAGGGTGCTGACAGGAATGCCGAGCCAAGAGCCCATCGCTGAGGGCCGCGCACTGAGCAGGGCCACCCCATCGCCGAGGGCGTTGAGGCCACTGCGGTAAGCGTCGCTGGCGGCCAGGTTCAGCTCGTCGATCTGCGATACATCCAGGGCCTGCTCCAGCACCCCGCGGCCCGAGGCGATGAGCACCAGCTCGTCGTTGATCAGGGCCGTGGCGATCGGCACCATATCGGTGCCCACCAGGGCCCCACGGCCGCTGATCAGACCCATGCCGCGGTAGCTGCTGATCTGCAGATCAGTGCCGGCCAGGCTGCGGGTTTGCCAGAAGCGCTGCAGGAAGCGGCGGGCACCATCGCCATCGCGGCTGCGCAGGCTCAGCAGCCAGCCATTGGCCCGGGCGTCATCACCGGTGGCAACAAGGCTGAGGCCGATCTCAGGTCCAAGCCAACTCTTGAGCTCGGCGGTGTAGTCGAGGCCGGCAGCCGCGAACGCTCCATCACGCAGCCGGGCCACCGCAGCCGTGGCGGCACGCCGCTGGCGGGGAGGCGCCACGGCCCGGGCGTAGGCCAGGGGCTCCTCTCCGTCGATGAATAGAAACAGGCTCAGGGGCGCCTGGCGCGGCACGAACTGCGCCGCCACCGGCACGGTGAGGGGATGATGCCGGAGCTGCAGCGGGGAGCGGCCCAGCACCAACCACCAGGCAGCGGCCCCAAGGCCGAGGAGCAGCAGGGCCACCGCTAGCACGATCGCCAGAAACTGGCGGGCTTTCATGCGCCCCAAGCAGGATGGGCCCATCCTGCCCGCTACCACTCCCGTGAGCACCCCAATCAGCATCCGGGCCCGCGACCTTGAAAGCCGCCTGGCCACCGGTGAGCTGGTGCAGCTGGTGGACGTGCGGGAAGACGAGGAACTGAACCTGGCGCGGCTGCCCCATGCGGTGGTGCACCTGCCCCTGAGCCGCTCCGCCGAATGGATGGGCGAGCTGGAGCAGCGGCTGGAACGCGACCGACCGGTGGCCGTGTTCTGCCACGCCGGCGTACGCAGCTGGCATTTCGCCTGCTGGCTGATGGATCAGCACGGCTACAGCGATGTGTGGAACGTGCAGGGGGGCATCGACGCCTGGAGCACAGACGTGGACCCGTCTGTGCCGCGGTATTAGGGCGCCGCCACCAAATCCTCACCCAACCACCGGTCAGACCGGCCGCTATCCCTACGATCCAGCCACATTTAAGAAGGGTGCAGCGCCGCCTTGCCAGCCACCCACGCCACCACAAACTTCCCGGGCGGCGCTGGCGGAGCAACACTCACCCGCCGGCAACAGGAAGTGCTCCAGCTCGCCGTGCGCCACTACGTGGACACGATGGAGCCCGTGGGCAGCAAGACACTGGTGAAGCGCTTCAGCCTGGAGGCGAGCCCGGCCACGGTGCGCTCGGCCATGGGGGCCTTGGAGCAGCGGGGCCTGCTCACCCAACCCCATACCTCCGCCGGGCGGATCCCCAGCCAGCAGGGCTATCGGATCTACGTGAACCAGCTGATGCCGGCGCCCGGAGCAGCGGCCCTCCAACTGGAGCGGGAGCTGACGGGCCTGAGCCTCCAGTGGGCTGCGCTCGACGACCTGCTCCTCCATCTCAGTCGCAGGCTTTCAGACTTCACTGGCCTGCTCAGCCTGATCACCCGACCGCAGCAACCAGCCCCCCGGCCCCACCTCCAGGCCCTTCGGCTGGTGCCCAGCGGCGATCGTCTGCTGGTGTTTCTGGTGGAGGAGGCAGCCACGGCCCGCAGCCTCAACCTGCGCCTACCCAGCCCCTGCCCGGGCCAGGTGGAGGCGCTGGAGTGCTGGGTGCGGGACCAGCTGGAGCGTGGACCGATCGACTGGGGAAGCCTTCCAACCCAGCTCAGCGCCTGCGGTGCAGTGGTGCGCCAAGGCCTGGCCAGCCACGGCCAGGCACCCCGGCTTCATGGCAAGGAGGCTGTTGCATCGGGACTGGCCGGCCTGCTCGCCCAGCCGGAATTCAGCCAGACCGCCAGCCTGAGGCCCTTGGTGGAGCTGGTGGAGGAGGCGCCACAGCAGGTTTTGCAGCAAGGTGGCATTTGGATCGGGGCTGAGCACCCACACCAGGCCCTGCACCAATGCGCCCTGGTGCAAGCCGACTACCGCAGCGGCGACGGCAGCGTGGGCAAGGTGGCCCTGGTGGGCCCCATGCGCATGGCCTATGCCACAGCCCGGGCAGCTGTGCGCTCGGTGGCTCAAGTGCTCGAGCGCCTACTCAGCTGATGCGGGGGCCAGGCCCAGGGGAGCCGGGCAACGCAGGCCGAGCATGATGCCGGTCACCATCGCCGGCACCGCCACCCACCCATGGGGGGAGCCACCGGGCACAAAACGCAGCAGCTGACTGTCATTGCCGCCCATAGCCAGCAGGGCTCCGGCAGCCATGGCCATGCCGTAGGGCAAACGCACCAGATCGGCAATGCGCGGACAGGTGATCCGGAAACGGCGGCCCAACAGGGCCTCAGCGGCCATCCCCGCCAAGAGCACCAGGCCCAACAGTGGGAGTGGGTCGCGCCGCTTCAGGCTCTCTGCCAGAACAAGCGGATCGGCCAGGGCATGGGCCAGGGAGGAGGGATCCCAATGCCACAGGTCGTTGTCGACCAGGGCGAGCATGGCGCCACAGGCGATCGAGGAGCGCCAGGCCACCGCTTTAAAGGCCGAGACACCTGGCTTGGGAGACGGGGAGCGCGCCGCCAACCCCATCAGACCTAGCAGCAACAGCAGCACAACAAGCATGGCGGCCGTGCGCTGGGGCTGGCCCGGAAGCGCCACAAGGGCCGTGGGGCTGCCGGCGACCGCATCACCCATCACCCACCCCATCACGGTGCACAGGGCCCTGAAATCTCCGCTGGCCAGCTGAATGCTCGTGCCCACAAAGCAGCCGCGGTTCCAGGCAGCCGCAACGCCGAACAGCACGCCGCCGACCCCCACCCGCCAGTCGGGTGCCAGCTGGCGCGGGACGCTGCCTCCCATCTCCAGCGAGAGCAGCACGGCGCTGATGCCGATGCAGATCAGAGCGATCGCCCGGGCGATGTCCCAATCGCCGTTGCTGGCCTTGGCCACGGCAGCAACCATGCAGAAGTGAATCCGGCTCAGCAGCAGGCCGGCCATGAACAGCAGCAGCACCACCAAGCCAACAGGGAGCTGCACCGGTCGCGTTCCAGGCTTTGCTCTGCATCATCCAGCGCACCCACCGACCGCCTGGTGTTCCACACACTCGACGCTGCCGGCGGTTCAGTGCTAGTCAGCGGAAAACGCTTGATCTTTCGTGGGCTTTCCCGTTTCGGGCACCAGCCGTCAGAGCAGCCGTCAGAGCGGCCCTCAGAGCATCGGGCTCAGCCTCGGCCTGCTCCTGCTGACCGCCGTCAGCCTCACGGCCTGCGGCCAGAAAGAAGCCAGCGGCCCATCAGCGATGGATCAAAAGGTGGAAGCCATGATGGAAAAGATGGGCGTTCCCGGAGCCAGCTCCACCCCAAGCAAGGCAGCGATGGCGCTTGACTGCCCACCGATCAAAACGATGTTGGACAAGGTGCGTGAGGCGCCGGCATCCATCACTCCAGCATCGCGCCGGGCGCTCAATGCCTGGGCCCGCTGGTGCAATCTGAAAGCGCTGCCTGATCAGGCCTCCTGAGCCACCCATCGGATCGGATCCCCCGGTCTGCCCCAGACTGCGCCCATCCCCTGATGCTGTCTGGCGTTGGAACTGCCACGGGTCGTGTTCTTCGGGCGCACGGGTGCCGAAGCCTGTCGCTTTTTCAATCTCGATCTAGCTGACTGGAGCGGCGCAAGCCTTCTGGACTGTCCCGGCGGACCCGGCTCGCTGGCACCACTGGCTCGCCGCTCCGGCCTGAAGGTGCTGGCGGTGGATCCGCTCTATGCACTTGAGCCTAAAGACCTGGAACGCCGTTGCCGGGAGGACATCGCCTTCACGATCGAGCAACTGCGCCAGTCGTCCACCGTGCGGAGCGACTTCAACCTGGAGCCCTACCACCAGGAGAAACTGGAGGCCCTGGAGGCCTTCCTCGCCGACCGGCAGGCCCACCCGGAGTCGTACCGCCCGGGAGCGCTGCCGGAGCTGCCGCTGGCAGACGACAGCTTCGATCTAGTGCTGAGCGGCCATCTGCTGTTCGTGTACGCGCCACTGGCCGATGGTGGCCTGCACGAGGTGGATTGCTTTGATCTGGCCTGGCACCGCCGCGCCCTGGCTGAACTGCTGCGGGTGTGCCGGAGGGAACTGCGGATCTTTCCGGCTTACACCATCACCATGCCGGCCCGGGTGCATCCCTACGTAGCCCCCCTGATCGCCGATCTGCCGGCGGGATGGCAGGCCAGCCTGGAGCCCACCAGCTACGACCAGGGGGCGATGGGTGAAACGCCGATGCTGCGGATCCGGTGGATTGGCCCTAACCCGGAACCGCCGGAATCAAGCCAGCTTCTTCCAGCTCAGGAATGAAACCGAAGGCGGTGGGGTCGCTGAGGCTGTCGGGGAACAGCACCCCATCGACGTGCACGGGGTGGGCTCTCTGGTGCAGGCGCGGATCACCAAGGCGTAAAACGGTGCGCACCGCAATGAGCTTCAAGCCTTTGGTGCCATGCAAACAACGCCCCCCACAAGGGGCCACCAGGCATCAGCCGCCGCCAGCTCGGCATCGCTGAGGCCAGCACAGCGGCGCACCTCAGCCGCCTGGCTGTCGAGCAGGGAGGCGTGGAGAGCCTCCCCCAGCGCCTCCCGCAGCAGGTCGCTAGCCGCGAAGGCCGCTGAAGCTTCAGCCAGGCTGGAGGGCAGGCGCACTGCCGCACCGGCTGGGAGGTGGGCCGGATCGCCCGTGAGGGGCGGCGGAAGGGGCCGTGCCTCGTTGAGGCCCGCCAACGCCACCGCCTGCACCGCCGCGAGCAGCAGATAGGGATTGGCGGCCAAATCCGCCACCTTGAGCTCCAGGTGGGCAGCGGCGCCATCAGCGCCGGAGGGAATCAGCCGGAGAGCCGCCTCCCGGTTCTCGATGCCCCACACCTGAAACGGCGCCGACCAAGACCCCGGCGCCAGGCGCCGATAGGAGATCTCGAGCGGGCAGGCCAGGGCGATCAGGGCCGGCAGCTCCTGCAGCAGGGCGGCCAGCACGGCACCACCGGCGTCGGTGAGCCCGCCAGGGCCGGCGCCACCCTGGAACAGAGGCTCGCCGTGGCGCTGCACGCTCAGGTGGAGGTGTCCGCCATGACCCACCCGCTCCAGGCTGGGTTTCGGGCTGAAACTGCAGCGCCAACCGCAGCGCTGCGACACCCGTTGAATCAGCAGCTTGGCGTGCACAAGCCGGTCGGCCGCCTCCAGGGGGGTGCCTGGGGCCAGCGAGAGCTCAAACTGGCTCGCCCCGTACTCCGGGTGGAACTGCAACCAGGGAATACCCGCGGCCTCCAGGGCATCAAGCAGGGCCGTGGCGTAATCCAAACCCTCCACCAGCCGGTCGGCGCCATAGGGGCCACCTGGGATCGCCGGCTGGGGAGCGCCATGGAGATCGGGTGTGGCCACCAGCCACTCCAGCTCGAAACCTGCCCGCAGCTCCACGCCAAGCGCGCCTAGGAGCTCCTGCTGCAAGCGGCAGCGGTAACGCTGATCAGCCGCGTAGGGCACGCCAGAGCGCTCGAAACGCTCACCCGGCGCCCAGGCCCAGCCACTCCTGGGCTCCAGCAAGGCCAGAGCGGTGCCATCCGCGCGCAGGCGCAGATCACCGTCGGGCCGAGCCAGGCGGTGCTGGGGGTCAATGGCTCCGCCCGCACCGAAAGCATCCGCCACTGGCGAGAACCCCACCCCCGTGGCCACGGCCGCCTCAAAGGCCGCCAAGGGCACCACCTTCACCAGCGGCGCGCCGATGTGGTTCACCCAGGTGATCGCCACCCAGCGAATGCCCTGCTCAGCCAGGGCAACAACCTGCGGCGAAAGGTGATTGGACACGGGCAGCCCTGGGGAGTAGGGCCATGATTGCCAAGGCCGTTGCTGCCGGCATGGACTCCTGTTCCCGTCCTGACTGGTTGCAACCGGGAGCCACCGCCCTGCTGCTGGTGGATCTGCAGCAGGGCACCTGCGGGGATGCCCAGCCTCAGACGCGACCGGCCTTTGATCAACAGTTCCGCATCCACACCCTGCCGGCCACCCAGCGAGCCCTGGCGGCGGCACGGGCAGGAGGGCTAGAGGTGATCCATACCGTGATCGCCAACCTCACGGCCGACGGCCGCGACCGCAGCCTCGACTACAAGCGCTGCGCCATGGGATTCCCACCCGGCAGCCATGCCACCCAGGTGATCCCCGAATTGGCGCCCCTGGCCGATGAGCTGGTGCTGCCCAAGAGCTCCTCCTCTCCCTTCAGTTCCACCACCCTCGACTACCTGCTGCGCAACATCGGCATCCGCACCCTGGTGGTGATGGGCCTGCTCACCGACCAGTGCATCGATCACACGGTGAAGGACGCCGCCGACAGGGGATACGACGTGGTGTGCGTGCACGACGCATGCCAGGCCGAAACACCAGAACGACATTCAGCGGCTCTTGGCTGTTTTCGTGGCTACTGCCATCAGATCTCTGTTGCTGAATTCGAAGCCGCGTTGCTCGCCCTGCGGGCGAGTGGATCAAGACCCTTTAGCGAATAGCCCTCGAAGGGAAAGAACCAGAGCAACTAGGCAGACGCCTGAATGGGCTGAACACTATTGAGCCTTTGAATATTGACGCGACGCCTTCCGTCCTTATCGGCACTCACAAGATCAGCAAAACGATAACCAACCAGGATGTCCTTGACAGAATAAAGATGGGTTTGCAGCAGGCCAGATCCAGTGACTTCGTCTACGCCCTCCACAAGGGGCACAATCACAGCATTACGCCGAATTAAGCCATCCAGGCCAATTTGAGCAATCGGACTCGATTCATCCAGGCCGTGAGAAAGAGTGGCCGTCTGACTGAGCTGCGGCGTCCCTGAGTTCAACGTCGCCAAGGGCACAACGCGTCGCTGCCAAAGCCCAGGCTCAGGCTCATCGTCGTAAATCAGGGACAGTGTATAGCTCACGTTAAGCCATTGACTAGGGTCGGCAGTCACAAAACGACAGAACAAGTGGCCGCGATCAAGGCTGCTGACACAGAGATGCCGACTGAAGACCAGTGGCGCCTCATTGCTGCTCAGCCTCGAGAAGACAACGGCCGTCAGGGTTGAGAGGGTGATCAAACCACAGAGAAGATCCAGAACAGAAATTGCATACGTAAACCTTGAATCGGGCGACAGCCCATTGAAGCCGTTGTTAAAAAAAGCCTCCATAGCAAAAGCAAAGGGCTTTGAGATCCCCATGGGAGGATCGCCAGCAATGTGCCTTGCGTCAAAACTCAGGATTAGGCCAAAAATTGCTATCTCGACCAGGTAAATCCCTGCCATGGCCGAGAAGAACAGCCACCATGGCATGCGGATCATCGCCGCCAACGGCTGCCGCCAGAGCTGATGCCACGGCGTGCGCTGATTATCGTGATGAATATTGCGCTTGTCAAACTGAAACATGCTTACATGGGCGCAACGGAGAACCAGCCAGGCATCATCAGGTGCCCAGTGTAACCAAACCCTTTGGCCGATACCTCCGCATTGGCCCGGGATCAACCAGCGAAGCACCCAGCCGGTCAATAATTAATTAATGCCCCACAAGAAAGGCCCGGGCGAATCACGATCTTCGACTCTAATGACTTTCAGTACATCGGCCCATTGCACCACCGAGACTGGCTAGACGATCGTGCAGCCGTCACGACGCCCGTGCTGCTGGCGGGCCCGAGCGGCATCTCCATACCGAGAATCATTGGCTTCAAGACACAGCCCACCCGTTCTGCCCCATTGCCTCACACCTCGCCATGACGCTGGACCATCTCAGCTTGGGCACCCACGACATCGCCGCCACCCGCGCCTTCTATGAGGGGCAGCTGGGGTTTCCCGTGCTGATCCACGAGCGGATGCTCATGCAGGAAGGGGGCACGGTGGACCACATCTTTTTTGATTGCGGTGGTGGCTGCGCCCTGGCCTTCATGCAATGGCAGGAGGTGCCCGGAGTGCCCCGTGATTTCGACAGCGGCATCAACCGCGGCCTGGGGGTGCCAAGCGGCACGTTTCACTTCGCCTTTCGCTGCTCTTCCCTTGCTGCGCTGGAGCAGCGGCGTCACGAACTGATCGCCGCCGGCGTGGTGCTGGGGGAGCTACTGGATCTCGACCCGTACCGCTCCTTCTTTTTTGACGATCCCGTAAATGGATTGCGGCTGGAATACACCACCCGGCTGCGTGATCCTTCAGCCGCGGACCGCGATCCGAACCAACGCCAGTTTCCGGCCAGCCTCGCCCTGTTTGAAAATGCCTCCCAGCCCAGACCTGCATGAGTCGGGCTGGTGGCGTCCGCCCGGGCTCACCCCCCCAGCGCCCCTCCCAACTTCTCGGCCACGGTGTTCACGTCCTTATCGCCGCGGCCGGAGAGGTTGAGCACCACCTCGGTGCCGGGAGCCAGCGTGGGGCAGAGCTTGTCGAGGGCGGCGAAGGCGTGGGCCGTTTCCAGGGCCGGGATGATTCCCTCCAGCTCGCTCACCAGGCGCAGGGCCTGCAGAGCCTCGTCATCGGTGACGGCCAGGTAATCGGCGCGGCCGATCTCGCGCAGGTAGCTGTGCTCGGGGCCCACCCCCGGGTAATCCAGGCCGGCACTGATCGAATGGGCTTCCTGCACCTGGCCCTCGCCGTCCTGCAGCAGCAGGCTCATGGCGCCGTGCAGCACGCCCACCCGGCCCTCGGTGATCGTGGCCGCATGGCGGCCGCTAGCCACACCCTCGCCGGCCGCTTCCACTCCCACGAGGCGCACCGAGGTGTCTTCCACGAAGGGATGGAACAGGCCCATGGCGTTGGAACCGCCGCCCACGCAGGCCACCAGCACATCGGGCAGCCGGCCGAAAGCCTCTTGGCACTGGGCCTTGGCCTCCTTGCCGATGCAGGCGTGGAAGTCACGCACAAGCATCGGGTAGGGATGCGGACCCGCCACCGAGCCGAGGATGTAGTGGGTGCTCTCCACGTTGGTCACCCAGTCGCGGATCGCTTCACTGGTGGCATCTTTCAGGGTGGCGGTGCCGGCGGTAACGGGCTGCACGGTGGCCCCCAGCAGACGCATCCGAAACACATTGAGGGCCTGGCGACGCATGTCTTCCGCGCCCATGTAGATCACGCACTCCAGGCCGAAGCGGGCGCACACGGTGGCGGTGGCCACGCCGTGCTGGCCGGCGCCGGTTTCGGCGATAATCCGCTTCTTGCCCATGCGCAGGGCCAGCAGCGCCTGGCCGAGCGCGTTGTTGATCTTGTGGGCGCCGGTGTGGTTGAGGTCTTCGCGCTTCAGCCAAATGCGGGGGCCGCCCTCGGGGCGCGCGTAGTGGGCCGTGAGCCGCTCCGCTCCATAGAGCGGTGTGGGCCGCCCCACGTAGGTGCGCAGCAGGTGGTTGAGGCGGTCGGTGAAGGCAGGATCCTTCCAGGCCTCGGCGGCCGCCACTTCCAGCTCCGCCAGAGCCGGCATCAGGGTTTCGGGCACGTACTGGCCGCCGAAACGACCAAAGCGACCGGCGGGCGTGGGACGCACCTGGGGCTGCAGGGCCTGGGTATCGGTGAACGCGGGGGAGGCGGTGCTGGTCACCGGCGGCGCTGCATCGGGGTGGTGCCAGGGTAAGAAGCCGCGCTGATGGCACGAGCCAATGGGCAAAAAGGGCGGCTGGAGTGAGTTCGGCAGCATGAGTGCCCCTGCGAACCTGGCCCGCCCAGAGGCCGCGCCGGCACCGAAGGCCCAGCAGAAGGTGCGGGTGCAGCGCACCAAAGCCGGCAAGGGCGGAAAGCTCGTAACCGCCATCACCGGGCTGGAGGCACCGGAGGCCGAACTCAAGGCCCTGCTCAAGCAGCTCAAGGCCGCATCCGGCACCGGCGGCACCCTGAAAGACGGGGTGATCGAACTGCAGGGGGATCAGGTGGCCCCGACCCTGGCCGCGCTGGAGAAGGCGGGCTACCGGCCCAAGCAGGCCGGCGGCTAAGGAGCGGGAACCGACAATGGCGCCATCACTGTCCAGTCGCCACCGCCCCGATGACCTCCAGCAACCCTGCCTACGGCGAGCTCACCAGCCAGGGCAACTCCACCAACATCGTGTGGCACCACAGCACGGTGACCCGGGCTGCCCGCTGCCATCAGCGCGGCCATCGCAGCGCGATCCTGTGGTTCACCGGCCTGAGCGGCGCCGGCAAGAGCACCCTGGCCAATGCCGTGAACTCGGCCCTGTTTGAGCAGGGGATGGCCTGCTACGTGCTCGACGGCGACAACGTGCGCCATGGCCTTTGCAAAGACCTGGGCTTTTCCGACGCCGACCGCGAGGAGAACATCCGTCGCATCGGAGAGGTGGCCAGGCTGTTCGTGGATGCGGGCGTGGTGGCGCTCACCGCCTTCGTGTCGCCGTTCAAGGCCGATCGCGACAAGGTGAGGGCCCTGGTGGAGCCGGGTGACTTCATCGAGATCTATTGCGCCGCCGACCTGGGCGTCTGCGAACAGCGCGACACCAAGGGCCTCTATGCGAAGGCTCGCGCCGGCGAGATCAAGGAATTCACTGGCATCTCCAGCCCCTACGAAGCCCCCGAAAGCCCTGAACTGAGCATCGATACCGGCAGCCAAGACCTGGATGCCTGCGTGGCCCAGGTACTCGCCTACCTCGAGAGCAAGGGCATCATTCCCCAGGCGAGCTGATCGCCGGGGTGCGGAGGTCGCGCCAGGCGTCGAGGAACGTTTTGGCGCAACTGGCCACGGGCACGGCCAACAGCAGCCCCAGCAGATCGCCCAGCCCCAGCAGACTGCCCAGGCGGGCCCCGATCGGCAGGCTGATCAGTAGCCAGGCCGGCTGGAGACCCACGATGCTGCCCATCAGCCGTGGCTGGATCACCTGGTCCACCACCTGGCCCACGGAGATTGCCGCGGCCAGCACCTCCAACCCCGTGCGCGGTTCCTGCAGCGCCAGCAGCAGGCTCACCAGCACGATCGTGAGCGCACTGGCGTAAGGGATCAGGGTGGTGAAACCGATCGCCACGGCGAACAACACGC
The DNA here is from genome assembly GCA_903862155.1 of uncultured cyanobacterium. GTDB lineage: Bacteria > Cyanobacteriota > Cyanobacteriia > PCC-6307 > Cyanobiaceae > UBA5018. The sequence continues at coordinate 12,708 of CAIOXF010000292.1, forward strand.
CGTAGGGAATTCCCAGCAGGGTGAAAACCACAATCTGCAGGCCACTGAGGATCAGGGCCAGCACCACCTGGCCAGCGAAGTAGCCCCGGAAGGTGCGATCCAGGGTGCCCATCACCAGGGGCCGCACGCCCTCCGGCAGCCAGAGGGCGAGACCCGCCGCGATCTGATCGCCCCCCAGCAGTAGAAACACCGCCAGCACCAGCACGATCACGGTGTTTACCGTGATGCCCACCGTGGCGCTCACCAGGCCCAGCAACCGCTGGCTGAGCTGGCTGGCCAGCTGGCTGGTGCGGGTGAGCAACTCGCTGCTGAGGTCGCCGAAGTCGGTGGGGAGGCCCCGGGCTGCCGCCCACTCCTGCACGCCATTGAGCAGCAGCTCCCCCTGGGCCAGCCAGCCCGGCAACGCCGTCACCAGTTCCCCCAGCTGCTCGATCAGCCGGGGTACCAGCCACAGGGCCGCCAGCACGATCAGCCCCAGGGTGGCGCCGATCACCAGCAACAGGGCCAGCAACCGCGGCACGCCGCGGCTGGAGAGCCAGCGGATGGGGATATCGAGCAGGAAGGCGATCAGGGCAGACCCCAGAAATAGGGCCGGAAACGGCGCCAGGGGGAGCAGCATCTGACGCAGCACCCAGAGGTTGAGCACCAGCAGCGGCAGCGCCAAGCTCAGCCGCAGCCACAGGGGCAGCACAAGGCGCTCAAGCATCAGCCCATCTGGGCGAGGTAGGGGGCGCTGCCCAGCTCCTGCAGGCGGCTGTCCTTGGCGCGCACCTGGCCGTGCAGCTCGACCCGGTAGGCCACCAGGGCCTCGGCCAGGGCCGGGTCTGCGATGGCCAGGATCTGGGCCGCCAGCAGGCCGGCGTTGGCACCGTTGCCGATGGCCACCGTGGCCACGGGAATGCCGGCCGGCATCTGCACGATCGAGTGCAGCGAGTCCACACCGGAAAGCGCGCGGGTTTGCACGGGCACACCGATCACCGGCAGGGTGGTGAGGGAGGCCACCATCCCGGGGAGATGGGCGGCGCCCCCTGCGCCGGCAATGATCACCTGGAAGCCACGGCCAGCCGCCTCCTGGGCGAAGGCCACCATCTCCAGCGGGGTGCGGTGGGCCGAGAGCACCCGCACCTCACTGGCCAGGCCGAAGCGCTCGAGCATGGCCACGGCCGGCTGCATGGTGGGCAGGTCGGAGTCGCTGCCCATCACCACGGCCACCCGGGGTTGAGCGGCAGATAACGCAGATGGGGCGCTGGCGCTCAACGGGCTCACCGGCAAGAAGATGGGGGCATTGTCCCCCGGTTGCGGGTCATGCGCTGGATCAGCAACGTTCGCCTGCCCCGTTCCCGGCGCTGCAGCCACGGCAGCCAGCAGCGCTGGCGCGTGGCCGTGGATGGCGATGGGGTGATCGCGGCGGTGGAGCCGATCGCGGCCGGCAGCACGGCGGCCGGGGAGAACTGGGATGGTGATTGGCTGAGCCCCGCCGGAGTGGATCTCCAGATCAACGGTGGCCTGGGCCTGGCCTTTCCCGAACTCACCCCGGGCAATCTGCCGCGACTGCTGGAGCTGCTGGAGCTGCTCTGGCGCGATGGGGTGGAGGCGATCTGCCCCACCCTGGTGACCTGCGGCGTGGACCCGCTTCGGGAGGCGCTGGCCGTGCTCGAGCAGGCACGCGAGCAGCACCAGCCCGGCCGCTGTCAGCTGCTGGGGGCCCACCTGGAGGGGCCATTCCTGGCCCCGGAGCGGCGCGGCGCCCATCCGGAGCATCACCTCTGTGCCCCGAGCCTGGAGGCCCTGGAGCGGCGCATCGGGGGCTTCGAGGATCAGATCGACCTGGTGACCCTGGCGCCGGAGCTGGAGGGCGCAGGGCCGGTGATCGAGCGGCTCAGGGAGCTGGGCATCGTGGTGTGCCTGGGCCACAGCGCCGCCAGCGAAGGGCAGGCCGAAGAAGCCTTCAACGCCGGGGTAGGGATGCTCACCCACACGTTCAACGCCATGGCCGACATGCACCGGCGAGCCCCTGGCCCGGTGGCGGCCGCCTGCCTGCGGGGCGATGTAGCCCTGGGGCTGATCGCCGATGGGGTGCATGTGGCGCCCACCATGGCGGTGCTACTGCAGCGGCTGGCCCCCGAGCAGATGGTGCTAGTGAGTGATGCGCTGGCGCCCTATGGCCTCGGCGAGGGCCGCCACCGCTGGGATGATCGGGTGCTGCTGGTGGAAGACGGCAGTTGCCGCCTGGAGGACGGCACCCTCGCCGGGGTGACCCTGCCGCTGCTGGAGGGGGTGAAGCGGATGGCGCGCTGGGGAGCGGCGCCGGAGCGGGCCATCGCCGCGGCCACCGTGCTGCCCCGCCAGGTGCTGGGGGATGGGCGCAGCGTGGAGGAGATGCTGGTGGGCACCCCTCTCGGCGAAGCCCTGCGTTGGAGCCCGGATGCCAGGGAGCTCCACTGGCGCCGCCCTGCCTAGGATCCGCGCCACCTCTCCGCGTACCGATGAGCCCCGAGCAGCTGCTGGACTCCACCCAGGCGGCCAACGCCAGCGCAGCTGAAAAAGCGGCCGAAAAGGCCGAGGTGAAGGGCTACTTCGAAACCACCGGCTTCGATCGCTGGAACCGCATCTACAGCGATTCCGACGACGTGAACAACGTGCAGCGCAACATCCGCATCGGCCACCAGAAAACGGTGGACAACGTGCTGGCCTGGCTCCAGGAGCAGGGAAACCTGGCGAACCGCAGCTTCTGTGATGCGGGCTGCGGTGTGGGCAGCCTCAGCCTGCCCCTGGCCCAGCTCGGGGCCGGCAGCATCGCCGCCAGCGATCTCTCGGAGGCCATGGCCACCGAAGCCGCCCGCCGCGCCGCCGAAGCAGGAATCCCCACCAGCCAGCTGAGCTTCACCGCCTCCGACCTGGAGAGCCTCAGCGGTCGCTACGACACGGTGATCTGCCTGGACGTGTTCATCCACTACCCCCAGGCCCCTGCCGAAGACATGGTGCGCCACCTGGCCTCAATGGCCGAGCAGCACCTGATCGTGAGCTTCGCCCCCTACACCCCACTGCTAGCGATCCTGAAGGGCATCGGCCAGCTGTTCCCGGGCCCCAGCAAAACCACCCGGGCTTACACCCTCAAGGAGGAGGGGATCGTCAAGGCTGCGGCCGAGGCAGGCTTCAAGCCGGTGAAGCGCAGCCTCAACAAGGCGCCCTTCTACTTCTCCCGGCTGATCGCCTTCGAAAAGGCCTGATCTGAGTCAGGTGGATCTGATCGTCGCTCTGCAGCTCAACCTGCTCGCCGCGCAGCTGGGCGAATCCAGCAACCGGCGTCCATGGCGACGGCTGTCGATGCCGTGCTGCCACCACACCTGACGGCCCTGCTCGAGCTCCTGCTCAACCCAGAATCCCCAAGCAGCAGCGGGACTCACCGATCCATCGCGCCGCGGAGCTCCTGTGGCAGGGGCGCCTCCAGGGAGAGCAGGTCGCCATCCGGCATGGGCAGAGCCAGGCGGTGGGCATGGAGGCAGTAGCCCCCCTCTCCCGGCAGGGCATCGGTGCGGGCGCGGCCGCCTGGTGCGTAGAGGGGATCCCCCTGCAGCGGCGCACCAATGGCAGCGGTGTGGATACGGATCTGATGGGGCCGGCCGCTGGCGATCACCACCTCCACCAGCAGGCCTGCGGGCTGTCGTTCCAGCAGGGTGAGCCGGCTGCTTGCCGGAAGGGCAGCGGGCTCACCAGGAGCCGCAGACCAGAGGCTGCCCAATCGGGCATGGGGCCGGCGCCCGATCGGCGTGGTGATCTCCAGGCTGCCGCCCAGGGCGAGAGCCTGCAGGGGCGAAGCGGGGCCAGGGGAATGGAGCAGGGCCCGGTAGGCCTTGCGGCAGGGCCCCTGCGAAGGCGCCACGGTTGTGGCTTCCCGCAGCAGGGCACTGAGCCAGGCGCGACTGGTCGCACTGCGGGCGCAGAGGAGAAGCCCCGAGGTAAAGCGCCCCAGCCGGTGCACAGGCCTGGGGATGCCGCCGCAGCCCTCGCGTGCACTGGACTCCCCCTGGCGCTCAATCTGACGCAACAAGGTGTGCTCCAGAAAACCACCGGCCGGCATCACCGGCAGCCCGCTGGGCTTGTTGAACACCACCAGATCGCCGTTGTCGAACAGGGGGCTAGGCAACACCGGCACGGCGGCTTCCTGCCAGGGCGGCCGATGCCACACCAGCCGATCTCCGGCTGCGAGAGGCCCATCGGCCCAGAGCTGCTGGCCGTTTCTGAAGATCTCCCCGGCGCCAAGCCGCTGCAGCCACACCTCTGCGCTGGAGTGGCCGTAGCGCCCGGCGTAGAACGCGCTCACGCTGCCGGCCGCCAGATCAGCCGGGCCCACCCGATCGCGGTAGGCATGGCCGTTGTTGAACGCTGCCGGCAACCAGCCGGCGCCGTGCTCACTCAACGAGGCCGTGCTCGAGGGCATAGCGCACCAGCTCGGTGCGGCTGGCGGTGCCGGTTTTGATGAACAGCCGGCTCACGTACTTCTCCACGTTGCGGATGGAGGTTTCCAGGCGCCGGGCGATCTCCTTGTTCATCATTCCCTCGGCCACCAGCTGCAGCACCGACGCCTCCCGCGGCGTGAAGCTGTGCTCAGCGGGCACCGATGCCTTCTTCTGCCCCCCGGTGGAGAGCAGCGAGCGGATCTCGGTGATCTGCTTGGCCATCTGGCCGATGTCCGCATCGGCGAAGCGGGCGGCCTCCGCCAGCAGGCGCTCCTGCCGGCGCACCACGTTCTGCACGCGGGCCACCAGTTCGTCGGGGTCGAACGGTTTGGGGATGTAGTCGTCGCAGCCCGCCTGGAAGCCGGCAATTCGATCGGCGGTCATGCCCTTGGCGGTGAGGAAGATCACCGGGGTGCCGCCCAACCGCTCATCGCCTCGCAGGCGTTGCAGCAGGCCATAGCCATCGCAGCGCGGCATCATCACGTCAGTGATCACCACGTCGGGCAGCAGGTCTTGGGCCTTCTGCCAGCCCTCCTCACCGTCGTTGGCCGTGGTCACCTGGAAGCCCTCGTCTTCCAGGTAGGCGCTCACCGCCGTACGCAGGCCGGGCTCGTCATCCACGAGCAGCAGGCGCACCGGGACGGGTTCCGCAGCAGCCTCGACGGTTGCCGGGGCCTGGGGTTCGGGGGAATCGCTGGTCATCGCAGAACTGTAGGCAGGCCCTTCGGGCTGGCTTCAGCGCCGGCCACCACCACCGCCCGGGAGCACCTGCTCCGACTCCACAAGGGTGCCGGTGTAGCCGAGCTGACGTGCCACGGACTTGAGGGTGGCTGGATCCTTGCCGCCGTGCTCAGGCACGCAGGTGGCCCACCACACCAGATGGTCGATGCGGTTGGCCGGCGTAATCGGCCCCCCGGGATTGAGGCTTCGCACGAACAGATACGTGCCGTCGCTGGTAACGCGCAGCGGCTCCTCCTTGCTGCAACGGATGGTTTCGTTGCGCACCACCACGTTGTTGGGGGTCTCATCCCACACCTTCACCCGAAACACCCCGGGCTGCTGGGCATCGGGAGTGATGCCGTACACCCCGATGGCCTGCTTACCGCCGGCCACCACCCGCTCCATCAGCAGCACCATGCCCCGGGGGCGCGCTTCCTCAGGAATCACGGTGCCTCCCTCCGCCCGGGCCGCCCGGATGGCACCGAGCTGCACACCCAGCAGCAGCGGTGCCGCAGCGAGCAGTAGCGAGTGGAGGTTTTTCGTCAGCATGGAACCATGCTCGCCTACCTCGACCACCACGCGACCACCCCCTGCGCCCCATCCGTGGTGGCAGCGATGGCGCCCTGGTGGAGCGAATGCTGGGCCAACCCCTCCAGCCGCCTGTACCGGCCGGCACTGGAAGCCGCCGCCGCCGTGGAGCACCACCGCGCCCGGCTGGCCAGGCTGCTGGGGGCAGCCGAGGCACGGGTGGTGTTTACCAGCGGCGCCACCGAAGCCAACAACCTGGCCCTCAAGGGGGTGGCTGAAGCGGCCCTAGCCGGCAGCAGCCCACGCCGCCGGCTGGTGAGCGTAGTGACGGAGCATCGCGCCGTGCTCGATCCCCTGCGCTACCTGGAGCGCCACGGCTTTCCGCTCACCCTGCTGCCGGTGCAGCCCGACGGGCTGCTGGATCCCATCCAGCTCGAAGCGGCCCTGGGGCCTGACGTGCTGCTGGTGAGCGTGATGGCCGCCAACAACGAAATCGGCGTGCTCCAGCCCATCGCCCAGATCGCCGGCCTCTGCCAGCGGCATGGCGTTCTGCTGCACTGCGACGCCGCCCAGGCCACCGGCCACATCCCGCTGGCCATGGACGCCCTGGGCATCGACCTGCTCAGCATCAGCGGCCACAAGCTCTATGGCCCCGTGGGCAGCGGCGCGCTGCTGGTGCGCAAGGGGGTGGCCCTGGCCCCCCAGCAACTGGGGGGCAGTCAGGAGGAGGGGCTGCGGGCCGGCACCCTGGCGGTGCCGCTGATCGTGGGGCTCAGCAAGGCCATGGAGCTGGCCCATGCCGACCGGGAGGCACGGGCTGAACGGCTGGCCACGCTGCGGGATGCGCTCCGGCGCGGGGTGGAGACCCTGGGCGATGTGCAGCTCAACGGCTCACTGGATCAACGCCTGCCCCACAACCTGAACATCACCATTAGCGGCGTCGACGGCACGGCCCTGCATCAGCGGCTGCGGCGGCGGATCGCCGTGAGCAGCGGCTCGGCCTGCAGCCAGGGATCGCCCTCCCACGTGCTGCAGGCCTTGGGCCGCAGCCGCCAGGAGGCTGCCGCCTCGATCCGCTTCGGGCTCGGACGGCACACCAGCGCGGCGGACATCGCGGAGGCGATTGCAGCCGTGCAGGAGGCCGTTCAGGCGCTGCGGCGCTGAGCCACCCGGAACTTGGCGCTGCGGCTGCGGGGATTGGCCTCCTCTTCTGCCGCACTAGCCACCAGGGGCTTGCGGGTGATCCGCTGCAGGCGCTCATCGCTGAGGAAGGCGGTCTTGACACGCCGGTCTTCCAGGGAGTGGAAGCTGATCACCCCGAACAGTCCGCCCCGCACCAACCAATCCGGGGCCTGCGCGAGCAATCGATCCAGCACCCCGAGTTCGTCGTTCACGGCGATGCGCAGGGCCTGGAAGGTGCGAGTGGCCGGATGGATGCGGCCGCGCCGGGCAGCTGGCGGGTAGCAACCGGCCACCAGATAAGCGAGCTCACTGGTAGTGCGGGGCTGGGCAGGATCGCCCCAGGGCCCCTGCTCCTTGAGCTTTCGGGCGATGCGGCGGGAGAGGCGCTCCTCGCCATAGGCGTAGATGAGGTCGGCCAGCTCGGATTCCTCGAGGCGCTCGATCAACGCAGCGGCGGTTTCGCCGGCCGCGGGGTTCATGCGCATGTCGAGCGGGCCCTCGGCGCGGAAGCTGAACCCCCGGGCCGCCACATCCAGCTGCGGACTGCTCACCCCCAGATCGGCCAGCACCGCCAGGGCCGGCTCCGGCGGTGTGTAGTCAGCGAAGTTGCTGGCCACGACCATGACCCGATCGCCGAAGGGGGCCAGGCGCTCAGCCGCCGCGGCCCGAGCTGTGGGGTCCTGATCAAGACCGATCAACCGCAGGCGCGGATGTTCCGCCAGCAGCAGGGCACTGTGGCCGCCGCCGCCGAGGGTGCAATCGATCAGCAGCCCATCGCCGCGCTGCTCCAGCAGGGGGGCCAGCTCGGCGAACGCAGCGAGCACCTGATCCGCCAGCACGGGCTGATGCTGGAAGGCGTCCTCCCTGGTCAAGGGCTCCTCAGCCACGGGAGCCCTGGCGGGGGGAGGCCCAGCGCAGCAGTGGCGCCGCCAGCCGACGGCGCCACCGCTCCAGCCGATCGGGCGGGCGCCGGAGCTCCGCCGGAAGCTCCAGGCGATCCAGATCGCGCAGGTCGACGGCCAGGGCCTGCAGCAGCTGGCTGAGCAGACGCTGCTCCGCTGCCGCGAGGCTGCCATCGGCATCGGCCAGCAGGCCGTAGAAGCGAGCGATCGCCAGGCGCAGGCTGGGGTCGCCCAGAGCCGCCAGGGTGCGGCACACCACGGCCAGATCCACCGAACCCTGCAGGCTGAGGCCGCGGCGCTGCTGATCCTGCAGATTGAGCAGGGCCATCCCGCGGGTAAAGAGCTCCCATTCGTCGTCGCCAAACTGGGCATCGGCCATCGCCAGGGCCAGAGCCCCCTCCAGGATCGCCAGGCCCTCCTCGCTGCGGCCCGCCAGGGGCCTGAGCAAGGCCTCCTGGCTCTGCTGCAAAAGAGCCAGCCGACGGGCCGCCCGCCGGCGACTCGGGGCCAGCAGCCAGTCCGCCAGGCCGTTGGCCAAGCCGCTTAACAACCTGGCCAGCGGCGCAGGCCAGCCCCCTGGAGGCGCCGATCGGCGGCTGGCAGTCCTGCGGTCTGGCTTGGTCACGCCGCTCCAGGCCGCTGCCAGGCCGTTGTGCCGTCGTTGCCACCGTAACGGCCGCGAGAGCAGCAGACCCGCCCCTGGGCAGGTTCACAACCGAACATCGAGACCTCCTTCCTAAGATCCCGCCACGATTCCCTAAGCCATTCGGCCCCATGACGCAGCTGGAGACGCGCACGGAGCCAATGGTGGTGAACTTCGGCCCCCATCACCCTTCGATGCACGGGGTGCTGCGGCTGGTGGTGACCCTCGACGGCGAAGACGTGGTGGATTGCGAGCCGGTGATCGGCTATCTCCACCGCGGCATGGAGAAGATCGCCGAAAACCGCACGAACGTGATGTTCGTGCCCTACGTGAGCCGCATGGACTATGCGGCCGGCATGTTCTATGAGGCGATCGTGGTGAACGCACCCGAGCGCCTAGCCGATGTGCCGGTGCCGAAGCGGGCCAGCTACATCCGGGTGTTGATGCTGGAGCTCAACCGCATCGCCAACCATCTGCTCTGGCTTGGCCCCTTCCTGGCGGACGTGGGCGCCCAGACGCCGTTCTTCTACATCTTCCGGGAACGGGAGATGATCTACGACCTGTGGGAGGCGGCCACAGGTCAGCGCCTGATTAACAACAACTACTTCCGCATCGGCGGTGTGGCTGCGGATCTGCCCTACGGCTGGCTGGAGAAGTGTCTCGACTTCTGCGATTGGTTCGGCCCCAAGATCGATGAATACGAAAAGCTGATCACCAACAACCCGATTTTCCGCAAGCGGATTGAGGGTCTGGGAGTGATCAGCCGCGAGCAAGCGATCAACTGGAGCCTCTCGGGTCCAATGCTGCGCGCCTCTGGGGTGCCCTGGGATCTGCGCAGAGTTGATCACTATGAGTGCTACGACGACTTCGAGTGGAACGTGGCCTGGGAGAAGGAAGGCGACTGTTTCGCGCGTTATCGGGTGCGGGTGCAGGAAATGCGCGAGTCGCTGAAGATCCTGCGCCAGGCCTGCCAGATGATCCCGGGCGGCCCCACCGAGAACCTGGAAGCCCGTCGCATGGCCGAGGGCAAGAAGAGCGAGTGGTACGGCTTCGACTATCAGTACGTCGCCAAGAAGGTGGCCCCCACCTTCAAGATCCCCTCAGGCGAGCTCTACACCCGCCTCGAATCCGGCAAGGGTGAAATCGGTGTGTTCATTCAGGGCAACGACGATGTGACCCCCTGGCGCTTCAAGATCCGCGCCGCCGATCAGAACAACCTGCAGATCCTTCCCCACATCCTCAAGGGGGCCAAGGTGGCCGACATCATGGCGATCCTCGGTTCGATCGACGTGATCATGGGATCGGTAGATCGCTGATCCCTGGCCCTTCCCGACCCCAACTCCTGGCTGCTCCTCCGCCGCACGGTGCGCTTCGGTGACACCGATGCGGCTGGCGTGATGCATTTTCACCAGCTGCTGCGCTGGTGCCACGAGGCCTACGAGGAAAGCTTGGAGCGATTTGGGGTGGCGGCCGGAGAGGTGTTCCCCACGCCAGCAGCCATGCCTGAAGTGGCACTGCCAATCATTCACTGCAGCGCCGATTTCCTGGCACCCCTGGTGTGCGGCGATCCCCTGGCGATTCAGCTGGAGCCGGTGCGCCTGGATCCCGGCTGTTTTGAAGTGCGCTACAGCTTCCGCCCTGGGAATGGCGGCAGTGCGCGGGATGTGGCCCGCGGGCTCACCCGCCACCTGGCGATCCGCAGCAACAACCGCAGCCGCTGCCCGCTGCCGCCACCGATCAACCGTTGGCTGGAGGCAGCGAGCCTCGAGAGCGGGATCCGCCCCCTCTGAACACCCTGAACAGGGCGGCCAGTTGCAGCGGCAGCAGACTGGCCAGCAAGACCAGAGGATCCAGGCCCTCGTGGGGGATCAACGCAACCACGCCCACGCTCAAACCTGCAGCAACCGCAGGCGCAGCCCCAGCTGCAATCCGCGAGCGATTCAGAACCCTTCCTTCACCCCATCCACATACATCTCACGAAATTCTTCAGGGTTTTCGTGAGAAAAACGATCCCCTCAATCAGGCCGATCACGCCCATCACAAAACTCGCCGCGCCGCAGGCGCTTCACCCCGCTTCTAGCGACTGCATCCAGGCCTGCCAACGGCCACGCTGCCATTTACCCGTGGCCGTTGGCGCCAGCTCCGGGCAGTGCAGCCAACGCCGCGGCCGTTCCGCCGGTGGCCATGGCCCCACCAGCTGCTGCAACGCCGGGATCAAGGCGGGCGCCGCCATCCCGGCTTGAGCTCGCACCAGCGCCACCAGTCGCTCTCCCCACTCCGAATCGGCTTCCGGCAGCAGCAGCACCGCTTCCAGCGGCAGGTTGCGCTGCGTAGCGGCGGCCAGCAGACGGGCTTCCAATTGCTCGGGGAACACCGTTTCGCCGCCACTGCAGATCGCCCCATCGAGGCGGCCCCGAATCCTCAAGCCCTCAGCGATCAGCTCACCCCCATCACCGCTGCGCCACCAGCCCTCGGCCGTGCGCGGCAACGGTTGCACCACCCCGTTCTCCAGAAACCCCGGACTGAGCCGATCAGCCTGCAGCTCCACGGCCCCACTGGCCGCATCCAGCCGCAGCTTCACATCGGCCAGGGGCTGGCCGCAGCCTTCCGCCCCCGCCAGAAAGGCGCCAGGGGCCAGGGCCGTCACCATCGCCGCGGTTTCGGTGGCGCCGTAACAGGGAGCCAGGGGCAAACCAAGGGCGCGGGCCTGGGCCGCCTGCTCCGGCGGCAGCGCCGCGCCTCCCACCCAGATCACTGCCATCTGGCGCAACCAGGCCGCACCAGCTGGCACCGCCAGCAAACGCCGCAGCTGGGTGGGCACCAGGGAGATCACAGCCGCGCACCCCTCCGGCACCAACATCACGGCAGCCAGGGCCTCGGGATCCCGCATCCGTTCGGGAGACAGCGGCTCATGCCTGCAACCCCATTGGCTGGCCCGCACCCGCGGCAGCAGACCGCTCACGTGGTGCAACGGCAGTGGATTCAGATGCACACAGCTGGCTGGATCCAGCCCAAGGGCCGCAAGCCAGGCACCAGTGGCCCGGGCCGACGCCTCCAGATGGACCAGCGGCTGCAGACACCAGCGCCGACCGCCCGTGCTGCCACCACTGCCCACCACCACGCCAGGGCCTGGGGGAAGCACCTCGGCATTGGGAAGTTCCGGGGCCTGTTCCCCTGGGCCAGCGAGCACCACCCAGGCCCCCTCTGCCCAGTGCCGTTGGAGGGTCTGCCACTCCATCGGGATCAGCAGGCGATCCCCAACACCCAGCCCAACCGGCCGCGCAGCAGCTCCAGATCATCGGGGCTGAGGCGGCCATAGGGCCCCTCGATGGCCGTGAGCGGCAGGGTGACCGGCTGCTCGCACAGGGCCAGGCTGTCGGCCCGGATGCCGTTCTCCCGAGTGGCGGCGATGAACGGCCGCATCAGATTGCCCTTCTGGCTCAAATCACTGCTGAGCGGCAGCACCACCACGGTGCTGGCGAGCTTGTTGTTCACATCCGCCGAGATCACCACACAGGTGCGGCGATTGGCACCGCCCAGCTGCATGTCCCCTGGCCACACCACCACGTCGCCCTCATGCAGGCGGGCCATTGATCAGTCCGGGAACGCAATTGCCCCTAGATCATCACGCGCCATGCACTCCAACAGCCGCAGCTGCTCATCTTGGATCGGATGACATCAGGCCAGCGATTCCGTGCCCGCAAGCGAGGCATCGCTTGCGGCCCAGGCCACAAGCGGATCCGAGGCAAACAGGCCCCCAGACGGCAACCACCCCGGAGCCAGGCCAGGGGCGGTGGGCGGGGCCCCCTGGGCCTGCACCCCGGCCAGATGGGCCAGCCAGCGTTGGCCGATGCCGGTTTCAAAGGCTGTGCTGAGCATCAGCCGCGGGCGGCCCGCGTTCAGCTCGGCCAGCAGGGGCCGGGGATCCCCCTCCTGGCTGGGCCGGCGCACCTGCCAACCAGGCCAACTGCTGCGCAGCGCCGGGCGCACTGCCAACGACTCATCGAGCGCCACCGGCAGACGAGCCGCGAGCAGTTCCAGACCCCCGTGATCCGAGGGGGCGAGGGGCTGCTCCAGCCACTCCAGCCGCGGCTCATGGGCAAGACGGTCCGCCCAGGCCAAGGCCGTGGGGCGATCCCAACCACCATTGGCATCCAACCGCAGGCGCGCATCACCAGGGAGCCGCTGCAGCAGCAGCTCCAGCAGCTCCCGCTCCTGGCCATCGGGCCGGGCCGCCACCTTCCATTTCACGCACAAAGGCCCTGGGCTCAAGCTCCTCTGCCGCAGCACCCGCTCCAGGGCAGTGGGCATGGCCTCACCGACCGGCAGCAACCAGGCCGAAGGCGGCGCAGGGAGCCAGCCGTGCGGCAGCACCAGCTGATCGAGCTCCGCGAGGGCTGCCCCCAGGGCAAAACCCAGACAGGGCGGGCAGTCGGGGCGGGTGAGCCACGCGTCCAGCTCGCCGCGATCCCATTCGCTGGCGAGGGTGGCCAGGCACGCACGCACGGCCTGCCAGGGCCCAGCCCCGTCGAGCTCCAGGGGCGCGGCCTCCCCCCAGCCCAACCGCCCATCGCTGCTCTCCAGCCGCAGCAGCCAGCCCCGCTTCTCCACCAGGCGACCCCGGGCCGTCTGCAGGGGCTCGTGCAACGGGAAGGCGAAGGGCCGCCACTGCAGCCGCAGCCCGGTCATTCAGAACCAGCGGCCCAGCGCCAGGCCCGCGGCCAGCCCCAGACCGTTCAAGGCCTGAAAGCGCAGCGCCAGAAACTTGCTGCCCACAATCCGCTGCGGTTCGCGGTGGTGATCGCGCAGCAGGGCGATCAGGGCGCGGGCGGGCGGGAGCCCGATCGCACCGAGCAGGGCCCAGAGCGGCCAGTGGTTCACCAGCACCGGTGCCCACTCCAACGCCAGCACCAGGGCCACGAACCACGGCACCAGCGCCGCGGCCTGGGCTGTACCCAGGCGCACCACCGGCGAGATCTTGCCGTTGGCGGCGTCTTCACCCACCTGGTGGAAGTGGGAGCAGAACAGCACGAGCGTGGTGGCGATGGCGGGCCCGCTGCCCAGCTCCAGCGCCTGGCGCCAGGGCACGGCGGCATCCGTGGAGGCAGGGCCGAGAGCCAATAGCCCGGCCGCCGTGGCCAGGGGACCAAAAGCCAGCCAGCAGAGCGGTTCCCCCAGGCCCCGATACCCCAGGCGGAAGGGAGGCCCCTGATACACATAACCCAGCCCGCAGCAAGCCAGCACCAGTGCGAGCACCGCCGGAGTGCTGCGCCAGGCCACCAGCGCCATTAGCAGCAAGCCCGCCACCAGGCAGCCGTTGGCCAGCAGGGCCACCCGGTCGCGGCGGCCCGTGAGGTTCACCACCGAATGGGGTTTGCCGTGGGTGTCGACACCCGTGTCGGCATCGAACACATCGTTGGCGAGGTTTTCCCAGGCCAGCAGCAGCACCGCCGCCAGCAGAAACGCGAGCAACTGATCAAGACGCACCAGCTCGCCGCGGCCGAAACGCCAGCCAGCGGCCAGCAACACCGGCATCACCGCCACCGAATACATCGGCCATTTGATCGCGGCCTTCCACAGGCGCCGGCGATCGGGCGATGGGGCGGAGGGGGCGTAACGGCTTGCGACGACCTCAGGCTGTGTCATGGGCGCCGGCGCCGCCAGCCGCTGCAGGGCCCATACATTTGAGCAGCTTCTCCGGCCCTCTCCCCAGGCCCTTTGGTGCAGGACGTCCCGGCATTTCACGCATTGCTGGCGAACGCCGAGGCGTTGGCGGCCGGGCTCGAGCCCGAGGGGGTACTGAGCCTGGCCCTGCCCCTGGCTCCAATCGACCCCCTGGCCGTGCTGCCCCAGCTGGCCGAACGGGCCGGCGACGGCTTCCGGTTTCTCTGGGACGGGGCGCCGGGGCTGTGCATCGCCGCCGCAGGCCGCTGCAACAGCCTGGAGCTGAGCGGTCCGCGTCGCTTTGAGCTAGCCCAGCGCTTCTGCAGCGCCACCCTGGGCCGCCTCGGCATCCCTGACGCCACTCCTGCCCTGGCCCGGCCGCGGGTGCTGCTGGCCTTCGCCTTCTTCGATGCCCCCCTCCATCCCGGCCCAGCGGCGGTGCCCGGGGTGCAAGCGGTGCTGCCCCGCTGGCAACTGAGCCGCCACGGCCAACACTGCTGGCTGCGGATCAACCAGAGCCTCGGCGGCGATGTCACGCCCCGGCAGATGGCGGAAGAGCTGTGGGACACCGCCCAGGCCCTGATCACCAGCCAGCCGGCACCGACACCAGCGCCGGCAGCCGAGGCCAACGCCGATTCCGCCTGGCCCGAGCTCTACCGCGCCTCCGCCCAGCAGGGCCTCGATCTGGTGAACAGCGGCGCACTCCACAAGCTGGTGCTAGCGGTGCGGCAGGAGCTGGTGCTCGAGCGGAGCATCGATCCCCTGAGCCTGCTGGCCCCGCTGCGGCGGCACCAGAGCGGCAGCTGCCGCTTCCTCTGGCAGCGGGATCACCAGGCAGCATTGCTGGGGGCCTCACCGGAACGCCTGCTCACCGTGCGCTCGGGCCAACTGCGCAGCGACGCCCTGGCCGGCACCGCCGCCTGGGATTCAGGCCTGGCCCTGCTGAGCTCCGACAAAGACCGACGCGAACACGAACTGGTGGTGGAGGCGATCACGGCCGGCCTTCAGCAGGCCGGGCTCCAGCCCCGCAGGCCCCGCCGCCCCCGCCTGGCCCGCCATGGGCGCCTAGTGCATCTGCACACACCCATCACTGCCCCACTAGCGGAGCAGCATCCGCTGGCCCTAGCCGGCACGCTCCACCCCACGCCCGCCGTGGCCGGACTTCCCAGACGCGAAGCCATGGGCTGGCTGCGCAGCCTGGAGCCCTTTGAGCGCGGCCACTACGCCGCCCCGATCGGCTGGATCGACAGCGCCGGCGACACGGATCTGCGGGTGGCGATCCGCAGCGGTACCCTGCGGAGCCATCGGCTCGAGCTCACCGCCGGGGCTGGCCTGGTGCGCGGGTCTGAGCTGGAGCGAGAACTGCAGGAAGTGGCCCTGAAGCTCGGTGTGCTGCAGCAGCAGCTCAGCGTGCCACTGCCCCAGGGCTAAGGCAGCCGCTCAATGGTGAGATCGGCCATGGGAATGCCGCCGAGGCGTTCGACCTCGCGCACGCCGGTGGGGCTGGTCACGTTGATCTCACTGAGGCGGCCATCGATCACGTCGATGCCCACGAAGAACAGACCTTCCCCCTGCAGGGCCGGGGCCAGTTCGGCGCAGATGCGGCGCTCGGCATCGCTGAGCTCGGTGGCCTGGGGCTGACCGCCCACCGCCAGGTTGCTGCGGAACTCGCCGCCGCTAGGCACCCGGTTCACAGCTCCCAGCGGCTCCCCGTTCACCAGCAGGATGCGCTTGTCGCCCGCGCTCACCCCCGGCAGGAACGCCTGCACCATCACCGGCAGGGTTTCCATGGCCGTCACCAGCTCCAGCAGCGCCCTTAGACCCTGGGTGCCAGCTGAAGCGAACACCACGCCCTGACCGGCGCGGCCGCCCAGGGGCTTAAGCACCACCTCGCCGTGCTCGCGCGTGAACGCCGCCAGCTGCTCCACCCGGCTGCTCACCAGCGTGGGGGCCATCAGATGGCTCCAGCGCAGGGCGCTGAGTTTTTCGTTCCAGGCCCGCAGGGCTGCAGGGCGGTTGATCACCCGCACGCCGTGCCGCTCCGCCAGCTCCAGCAGGTGGGTGGCATAGAGATAGGCCTCATCCACCGGTGGGTCCTTACGCATCCACACGTGGGCGAAGACATCCAGCGGCAAGCGCTGGGGCTCACCGAGCTGGAACCAGGGCTGGGACACCTGCCAGGCCCCAGCCACCACCTGCATCGGTTCCAGCGTCACCGGCTGGGCCAGCACCCAGGTGCCATGGCCACGGCCCGCAAGCGGCCCCGGCCGCTCGGCGGCAGTGAGATCGGCAGGCGTGGCCACCCACACCGGCAGACCGGCCCGCTGGGCGGCCTGCATCAGGGCCACGCTCGAATCCTTGGCGGGGTTGAGCCGCGTGATCGGGTCGATCACGAACAGCTGGTCGCGGCTGCTCAACGCTCAGTCCGCCAGAAGAGCGTCGAGCTGGCCGCTGCGCTCAAGGGCATGGAGGTCGTCGCAGCCGCCCACGTGCTGGCCGTTGATAAAGGTCTGGGGCACGCTGCGGCGCCCCTTGCTCTTGGCAGCCATGGCGGCGCGGGCTGATTCATCGCCATCGATGGCGTACTCGGTGTAGGCCACACCCTTGCGGTCGAGAAGGGCCTTGGCCCGCACACAGAAAGGGCAGGCCCGCCAGGTGTAGATCTCAACGGTCGCCGCCATCCGGGCCCCTCAGAGGTGGGCGGATCCTAGGGAGAGCGTCCCCAGACCCCCTGCGATACGGTCGAGGCATTCCACAGGCTGAACGCCGTGACCATCACCCCGGTGCTCGACCTCACCGACTTCAAGCGCGACCTCTCCGAACTCACCGACCGCCTGGGCCAAGCCCAGGACTGTCTTTGACGTTGCTGCACTGAAAGCTCGCCAACAGGATCTGGAGCAACTGGCTTCCCAGCCCGACTTCTGGGACGACCAGAAGCAGGCCCAGGCGAAGATGCGTCAGCTCGATGAGGTGAAGGCCCAGCTCGAGCAGCTGGCCAAGTGGCAGGGGGCCGTGGCCGATGCCGAAGCCACCCTCGAGCTCTACGGCCTCGAACCCGACGATGAACTGCTCGCCGAGTCGGATACCGCGCTCAAAAAGCTGCGCGCCGATCTCGACCGCTGGGAGCTGGAACGCCTGCTGAGCGGCCCCTACGACAAGGAAGGCGCGGTGATCAGCATCAATGCCGGTGCCGGCGGCACCGACGCCCAGGACTGGGCGCTGATGCTGATGCGCATGTACACGCGCTGGGCGGAAGACCACGGCATGAAGGTGACCGTGGACGAACTGAGCGAAGGGGAAGAAGCGGGTATCAAGAGCTGCACGATTGAGATCGAAGGCCGCTACGCCTACGGCTATCTACGCAACGAAAAGGGCACCCACCGCCTGGTGCGCATCTCGCCGTTCAACGCCAACGACAAGCGTCAGACCAGCTTCGCGGGCGTGGAAGTGATGCCCAAAATCGAGGAGGAGGTGAAGCTCGACATCCCCGACAAAGACCTGGAGATCACCACCTCACGCTCCGGCGGCGCCGGCGGCCAGAACGTGAACAAGGTGGAAACGGCTGTGCGCATCCTGCACATCCCCACTGGCCTGTTCGTGCGCTGCACCCAGGAGCGCTCCCAGCTCCAGAACAAGGAGAAGGCCATGGCGCTGCTGATGGCCAAGCTGCTGGTGATCGCCCAGGAGCAGCGGGCGGCAGAAATCGCCGACATCCGCGGCGACATCGTGGAAGCGGCCTGGGGCAACCAGATCCGCAACTACGTGTTCCACCCGTACCAGATGGTGAAGGACCTGCGCACGCAGCACGAAACCACTGACGTGCAGGGCGTGATGGACGGCGACCTGGATCCCTTCATCCAGAGCCTGCTCCATGCAGGGGTTGAAGTAGGCGGCGGCTCCGGCGACGATTGATCGCGATGAGCGAACCCCAGGCCTCCAAGGAAAACCCCAGCTTCGTGAAGCTGGCCATGCGCAACATGGTGCGCAAGGGCCGCCAGAGCCTGTTCCACTTCGGGCTCACGGCCCTGGGGCTCACTGGTTTCCTGGTGCTGATCGCCTGGCTGGGCCGCCCCCAGATCCCTGGTGGCTGAACCAATGGCGGAGATCGAAAGCCTCGAAGCAGCTGCAGCCGCAGCGGGCCTGGATCCCAGCTGCCTCCCCGATCTGGATCTGGCCTTCGAGATTCACCCCGACCTGCCGGAGCAGGCAGGACTGCTGACCGAACCCGAAGCAGGATCGGAGCGCTGGCATGCGTTGTTCAGCCTCTGGCTGGCGGAGCTCGCTGATGAGCTGCCCGAGCGTCTGCGGGCGCAGGCCTATTGCATTGGCCTGGCGCTGGTGGATGACGCTGCCATCGCCGAGCTGAACAGCGACTGGCGCGAAAAGGATGGCCCCACCGACGTGCTGGCTTTTGCCGCCCAGGACGAAACCGACGAGGGCCCCG
>CAIOXF010000293.1 GCA_903862155.1 uncultured cyanobacterium
AGCACAAACGGCTCCGCCGGCGGGTGGGCGATCACCAGTTCATCGTTGGTGCGCGCGTAGGCATCGGCGGCCAAGGGTTGCCCATGGAGCCGCAGCTCGAGCAACTCGAGCTCCACGCCCTTGAGCACCAGGGGGCCGGGCTCGGCGGCCGGGTTGGGCGTGAAGGCCAGCCGGGCGATCACCTCGGTGTGGCCGGGATGGAGCTGCACGATGAGGTCGGTGCGCTCCAGCAGCTGGGGCGCAGGGCGGTAATCGGCGAGACGCACCACAGCCATCGGAGTTCAGATCAACGGGAAGGAACGACCGGAAGCCAGGGGCCCGATCAGGGCTTGGCCGCTGGCTTGGCTGCTGGCTTGGCCGCAGGGGCTTGACCGGCCTGCTTGAGCGCATCCTGCACCTTCTTCATCACATCGGCAGGCACCTCCTTCGGGCAGAGCTCGGAGGCCCCCAACACCGCAGAGTTGATCGCGCCCTTGCGCAGTTCATCGGGGCTGAGGGGCTGGGCCGACACCTGGGCGATCACGCCACCGTGCTGCCCCTGGATCACCTGGGCGATGGTTTCACCGGAAATCGCCACCGCCTTGTCGAAGTCCACGCCGGCGGCGCGGGCCATGCAGGCATTCACCGCGGCGATGCGGCTGTAGAGGGTCATGTCGGCGTCGGTGGCCGGCGCCGCCAGGGCTGCTCCGGGCATGGACACCAGGGGCACGAGGGCCAGCAGGGCGGCCATCAGCAGGGCCTTGGGTCGGAGCACGGCATCCACACCGGAATGCCATCCATGCTGCTGGATCGCCCTCAGGCCAGGGCGGCGCCGGCGTCCTCCACCCGGATCTCGTGGTGGGTTTCCACCAGCTCCAGCACCCCGTCTTTCCAGGAATAGATGGAGCGGGCGCGGTAGCGGTCCTGATCCACCAGGCGGATGTGCTCGAGGATGTCCCAGGCCTGGTAGTGCGACTCGAAGATCAGTTCGTGCTCATCCACCTGGCGGATCTGGCTCTTGGTGGGCGAACCGCAGAGGTAGCCGCGGCTGCGGCGCAACTGATGGCCGCAGAGGTAGGCCTCCATCGTGCCGGTGGGCACGTAGCGGGGCTTCTTGTCGAAGAAGTCGTAATCCTGCTCGGGCCACCAGGTGAAGCGATAGGCCGCGTCGCCCTCGATCGGCTGGCTGAAGGTTTCCACCCGAAGCATCATGTCGACGCGCAGGGCTTCGCCGTCGGCAAAGAAATACAACCGCCGCGAGCGCCACAGCCCCAGGTTGCGTGAAAACCAGCGGCGCAGGTTGCTGTCGAGCTGGATGCGGCTCTCAGGGGGGCGCACCCCGATGGCAGGCGTGGGCCGAAAGGGCCAAACCCGTTGCCCCAGATCGCCCCTGGGATGCAGGTCGCCAGTGTTCACCAGTCCACTCATGCGGTGCTCCCGGGCAACCCGTGGAACTGCGTCCCTGTCTTAGCGAGGCTGGGCCCATTTGCCCAAAACCCGACTAACTTCGAGTCGTGAGCGGCTCCAGCACCCCACCCGCGGCCGAGAACGCGTCCACCCCTGCCAGCCGCGACCCGCTGGCGACCCTGGGCCAACCGGCCGAGCGCCAGGAACTGAAGCTCCTGCTGGTGGCCGCGCGCCACCATCTGGCCAGCTCCGACCTGCGCAACCTGCTGCAGTTCCTCAAGCATGAGGAGTGCGGCTTCGACGTGTCGCTGCGGATCGCTGATCCGGGTGTGCAACCCGAACTGCTGGAGCTGCACCGGCTGGTGGCCACCCCCGCCCTGGTGAAGCTGGAACCGCCGCCGCGGCAGGTGTTTGCCGGCAGCACGATCAGCCTTCAGCTGCGCAACTGGCTGCCGCGCTGGCAGCAGATGGAGGTGGTGTCGACCCTCGGGATGAGCCTGCGGCCGGCCGAGCTCGATGGCAGCCGCAGCCAGCGGGAACTGCAGCTGGAAGACCAACTGCTGGTGCTGCGCCAGGAGAACGAAACCCTGATCGAGCGGCTGGGGGTGCAGGAGCGGCTGCTGCGGATGGTGGCCCACGAACTGCGCACCCCCCTCAGCGCGGCGAAGCTGGCCCTCCAGAGCCACGACCTGGGGCAGATCGATGGGCCCCGGCTGCTCGATGTGGTGCGCCGCCGACTCGACGACATCCAGGATCTCTCCAAGGATCTGCTGGAGGTGGGCACCACCCGCTGGGAGGCCCTGTTCAATCCCCAGCGCCTGGCCCTGGGCAGCGTGGCGGCCGAGGCGATCCTCGAACTCGAGAAGCACTGGGTGGGCCGCAATCTGGAGCTGATCACCGACATCCCCACCGACCTGCCCGACGTGTACGCCGACCAGCGGCGGATGCGGCAGGTGCTGCTCAACCTGCTGGAGAACGCCTTCAAGTACACCCCCGAAGGGGGGCAGGTGAGCCTCACGCTGATGCACCGCACCAGCCAGTGGGTGCAGGTGAGCGTGTGTGACAGCGGCCCCGGGATCCCCAGCGAGGAGCAGCAGCGGATCTTTCTCGATCGGGTGCGCCTCCCGCAAACCTCCCAGGGCACCTCCGGCTACGGCGTGGGGCTGTCGGTGTGCCGCCGCATCACCGAAGCCCATGGCGGCCGGATCTGGGTGGTGTCGGAACCGGGGGAGGGCGCCTGCTTCCACTTCACCGTGCCGGTATGGAGCGGACAGACCTGACAGCCCGCCCTCCTTCCTTGACGAAGGGCACCCCCGACCCGTAGCTTCCATTCATCGAAAGCGCAGGGCTGAGCCGGGTTCTCCGGCTTTCAAGGCCGAGCTCTCGTGGCCTCGCCCCCATCGTCTAGAGGCCTAGGACACCTCCCTTTCACGGAGGCGACAGGGGTTCGAATCCCCTTGGGGGTATGTATGCATCAAGAACCATCTGTGGTGGTTCTTGAACCATTAGCGATTCAGGCGAGGATCCAATCTTTGGGTTCGAGAATTGGGGAATGTCCTGATCCCCAAGGATTCACTAAAAATCAACGGTGTAGGTGATCTTTTCTCCCACTTTGAACAGGGGGAAGGTGCTGTTGATCACGGTATCGGTGGTCGATAGGCCATCTTTGCTGTCTTCCGTCTTCACCACCACCACTCCCGCCACGGGCTTGCTGTAGGTGTAAATGTTCGTGCCGTTGCTGGGTTCGTAGCGGCCCGTGCCCACGGTGTGGACGGACGCCACCACCTTCGAACCCTCAAACCAGTCTTCGGTGAAGCTGAAGGTGTTCACGCCGGTGGACACCTGGCGCAGCCGGCAGCAACCAGGGCCAGGGGCAACACAGCGGCCGTCAAGCTCCGCCAGCCCATCGCCTACACCAGCAGCGCACGCCGTTGGGCTTCCTGCTGCACGCCGCGCAGATTGTTGGCCAGGTCTTCGCGCAGCCGCTGCTCGATCAGGGCGATGGGCATGCCCGGCTTGCCCTGCACCGTGAGCTCATAGAGCAGGGAGGTGCCGCGCTCGTCGTGGTGCAGGGCCCA
>CAIOXF010000294.1 GCA_903862155.1 uncultured cyanobacterium
CCCCAAGCGGTCGCCTGCACCCCATCCATCCATGCCGAAAGTATCCAAGCGCTACGCCGATCTCTCCGCCAAGGTTGACGATCGCGCCTATGCCCCCCTCGAGGCCATCGAGCTGGTGAAGGCCAACGCCAACGCCAAATTTGACGAAACGATCGAGGCCCACGTGCGTCTGGGCATCGATCCCAAATACACCGACCAGCAGCTGCGCACCACCGTGGCCCTGCCCCACGGCACCGGCCAGAGCATCCGCATTGCCGTGATCGCTCGTGGTGAAGCCGTGGCTGCCGCCAAGGCCGCCGGTGCGGACCTGGCCGGTGACGACGATCTGGTGGAAGAGATCGCCGGCGGTCAGATGGAGTTTGACCTCTTGATCGCCACACCCGACATGATGCCGAAGGTGGCCAAGCTGGGCCGTGTGCTCGGCCCCCGTGGTCTGATGCCCAACCCCAAGGCGGGCACCGTGACCACCGACCTGGCTGGCGCCATCAACGAGTTCAAGGCCGGCAAGCTTGAGTTCCGCGCCGACCGCACCGGCATCGTGCACGTGCGTTTCGGTAAGGCGAGCTTCGATGTAGCCAAGCTGCTCGACAACCTCAAGGCCCTGCAGGAAACCATCGACCGCAACAAGCCCAGTGGTGCCAAGGGCCGCTACTGGCGCTCCCTGTACGTGACCTCCACCATGGGGCCCTCGGTGCAGGTTGATTTCTCCGCTCTGCAGGATCTCAAGCAGGAAGCCTGATCTCAATCGATCAGACCTCGCTTCACTCAAGCCTCCGCTGCGGCGGGGGCTTTTTTGTGGATGCTCCTGTATGGTTATGGGCTGGCGAAAGCCAGAAGGGCACGCGCCCTACCCCAGACAGCAGGTTGTGACGCCGGCATCCGCCGCCGACCCATAAATCCTGCCGAGGTGAACGCGACAGGTTTGGCCTTGATGCGTCCTGTGGAGCTTCGCTCCCATTGGAACGTTGATCGGGTGCGGAACGTGCAGCGGCCTCGAGCCTGATTCGATCGGGCGTCCAGGGCCGCGTACCCGGCTTGTTCCCCCGATCCGTTCCTTTCCCATGGGCCGCACGCTGGAGAACAAGCAACAGATCGTCGAAGAGCTCAAGGAGCTCCTTGGCGAGGCCGAAATGGCGCTGGTTCTTGATTTCAAGGGCCTCACCGTCAAGGAAATGTCTGATCTGCGGACCCGTCTGCAGGCCAGCAACGGCGTGTGCAAGGTGACCAAAAACACCTTGATGCGCCGTGCCATCGACGGCAACAGCGCCTGGTCGGAACTCGAATCCCTCCTCACCGGCACCAACGCCTTCGTGCTCGTCAAGGGCGACGTGGGTGGTGCCGTGAAGGCCCTTCAGGCCTTCCAGAAAGACACCAAGAAATCGGAAACCAAGGGCGGCCTTTTCGAAGGCAAGGTCCTTTCCCAGTCCGAGATCAAGGCGATCGGGGATCTGCCCTCCAAGGAGGTGCTCATGGCTCAGATCGCCGGTGCGATCAACGCCGTGGCCACCAAGGTTGCCGTGGGCATCAACGAAGTTCCGTCCGGTCTCGCCCGCGCGCTCAAGCAGCACGCCGACGGCGAAGGTTCGGCCTCCTGAGGCCCCACAAACAGATCTGTTGCTGATTCCCAACCATGTCTGCTACTACCGACCAAATCCTCGAACAGCTGAAGACCCTTTCCCTGCTTGAAGCTTCCGAGCTCGTCAAGCAGATCGAAGAGGCCTTCGGTGTGTCCGCCGCCGCTTCCGCCGGTGTGGTGATGGCCGCTGCTCCTGCAGCTGCTGCCGAAGCCGCCGAAGAGAAGACCGAATTCGACGTGATCCTCGACGGTTTCGAAGATTCGGCCAAGATCAAGGTGCTGAAGGCCGTGCGCGAAGCCACCGGTCTGGGCCTGGGCGAAGCCAAGGCCCTGGTGGAGGCCGCTCCCAAGGCCGTCAAGGAAGGCATCGCCAAGGCCGATGCCGAGGCCCTCAAGAAGGCCATCGAAGAGGCCGGCGGCAAGGTGTCCATCAAGTGATCGGACTGCCGGGCTTCGGTCCGGCGCGTCTTCACTTCTGGCCCTCAACGTCATCCGATCCGCCGGCCCTGTGGGGCCGGCTTTTTTGATGCTGTTCCAGCCAAGCCAGGCAAGAAAAAAGCCCCGCCGAAGGCAGGGCTTTGAGTTGGAACGATTCTGGGAGTCTGTCCTCGTTTCGACCCCGGAAGAGCGTTCCCACTCCTCACACAAATGAACCTTAACGGCAATGTCTTGGGTGGCCAGGGGGTGGGGGCGGAGCGTCAACTGGCACCCGGGTCGGGGGCCTAGTTGGAGGCCCTGAGGTTGGCGTCGTCGCGGAAGGGCACCACCGGCAGGGTGATCACCTGGCCGGGCAAGGGATCCCGGGTGCGTGCGGCGGGGGCAGGAAGGGTCGGCAGGCTGGCTGTGGGCAGGCCGATGCTCTGGGTGCCCCGGGCCCGTGCCTGCAGCACGGCTGGGGCATCTGGAGTGCTCAGGTACACGTGGCTGAGCAGGCGCCCCTCGTAGCTGCGCTTCTGGAAGTTCCAGCCTGGGTTAAGGGTGAACGACGGCAGGGCTGAAGCATCAGCCCGCTTCGGGAGAGCTGCGGTGCCGATCGTGATCGGTGCCGGCAGGCTTGGGTTGAGGGCCTGGAGCTCCAGGCGGTTGCCGTTGGCTTCGATCCGCAGGCGCCAGGGGGCCCGCAGATCCTGACCGCCGGCCCGCAGCGAGTAACCGCTGCTCGATTGCAGCCGGTTGCAGAGGGCTTCGTTGCTCAGGGCGCCGGGCTCAAGGCTCACCAGCCCGTTGGCCTGCTGCTGCCAGCAGCCGCTGCCGGGCTGGAGCCGCTCCACCACCACCAGGTTCCAGCGGTTGCCATCCACCGACTGGGCCAGGGCCACGGTGGAACCCTCCGCCAGGGGTTCAGCGCCGAAGATCCCGGCGGCTCCGGCCCTCGGGGCATTGCCAATCGCAGTGGCTGCCGTCCCCAGGGCGGCCAGGGAAAGCGCAGTCAGGGCGCGGTAAGTTCGTTTTAATCCCCCCATTCCTGGCCGGCTCCGCACTTGACAGGACAGGAGGGTTTGTTAGCTGACTTTTTGGGGTTGTCGAGTGGCATCTGAGCCGGTGCGTGTGGTGGCGGCGGCGTGCGATGGGGCCTGCAGCGGCAATCCGGGCCCCGGGGGCTGGGGAGCACTGCTGCGTTTCGAAGACGGCTCGGTGCATGAGATGGGTGGTGCCGAGCGCGCCACCACCAACAACCGCATGGAGCTCACCGCCGCCCTAGCCCTGCTGGAAGCCCTGGCGGAGCTGCCGCGCCACCCCTCACTCACGATCCGCACCGACAGCCGTTATCTGATCGATGGCCTGAGCAAGTGGTTGCCGGGCTGGAAGCGCAAGGGCTGGCGCACGGCATCCGGTGGAGCTGTGCTTAACCGCGACCTGTGGGAGCAGCTCGATCGGGCCAAGCTCAGAGATGTGCCACTCACCTATGTGAAGGGTCATAGCGGCGATCCCGACAACGACCGCTGCGACGCCATTGCCGTTGCCTTCTCCAAGGGGCGTCTGCCGCAACTGGCGGCCGGCGAAGTGCTGGGGCATGTGGCGCTGGAAGCCGATGTGCCGGCCAAGAAGACAGCCATACCCGCTGCTGCAGGGCCGGTGGACGCTGCGATCGATCGGGCCCCACCGGCCCTGCAGCAACTGCTGACTCGCCTGGAGTTGGCCGACAGGCTGGCCGAGGGTGGCCATGGGCTCACCTTGGTGGAGCTGGCCCAGCTGGTGGAGCAGCCCTTGCGTCAACTGGAGCTGCGCAGCGGCGCCTGGAGCTGGCGTGACTGGCTGGTGGAGCCAATCGATGACGGACGCTGGCGCCTGCGACGCCACGCGGGAGGATTGCCCCAGCAGGGATGAAGGGGGCGATGGTGAGCGCACAACAGGAGGGGGTGAGCGGCACCGGCGCGTTGTACAGCCGCTTTGTGGGGCCTTTGCTGGCCAGCGACGAGGGGGCGGATGCCGAGCAGCTCAGCCAGCTCACGCTCACGGCCCTGGGCCAGGCTTCTCTCCGGCGGGACTGGCCCCTGGTGAGCGGTGCCCTGGCGGGTCTGGGGGCGGAGCTGCAGCGGCAGGATCCGCGCCTGGAGCAAACCCTGTTCGGCTGCCGTTTCCCCAATCCGGTGGGCCTGGCCGCTGGATTCGACAAAAACGCCGTGGCGGCCGGGATCTGGCACCTGTTCGGCTTCGGCTTTGCCGAGGTGGGCACGATCACCTGGCACGCCCAACCCGGCAATCCCCGGCCGCGGCTGTTCCGCCTGGCGGCGGAGCGGGCTGCCCTCAACCGCATGGGCTTCAACAACGGCGGCGCCCAGGCTGCTCGCCGCACCCTGGAGCGGCAGCGCCTCGCCCCCCCCGGCCAGCGCCCCGCAGTGCTGGGCATCAACCTCGGCAAATCGAAGGTCACCTCGCTCGATCTCGCCCCCGACGATTACGCCTCCTCCCTGGAGCTGCTGGCGCCGCTGGCCGACTACGCCGTGGTGAACGTGAGTTCGCCTAACACCCCGGGCCTGCGCGAGCTGCAGGAAGACGTGCAGCTGCGGCGGCTGGTAGAGCGGCTGCGGCGGCTCCCCGGTTGTCCGCCCCTGCTGGTGAAGATCGCGCCGGATTTGGAAGACGACGCCATCGACGCCATTGCGCGCCTGGCCTACGAGGAGGGCCTGGCCGGGGTGATTGCTGTGAATACCAGTCTCAACCGGCTTGGGCTGGAGCAGCGCCGTCTGGCCCAGACCGGCCGCACCCTGGCGGAGGAGGCAGGCGGCCTCAGCGGTGCTCCGATCCGGCGTCGGGCCCTTGAGGTGCTGCGGCGGCTGCGGGCCACCGCCGGCCCTGCCCTGCCGCTGATTGGGGTGGGCGGCATCGATTCGGCCGAGGCGGCCTGGGAGCGGATCGCCGCCGGTGCATCGCTGGTGCAGCTCTACACCGGTTGGATTTACGGCGGGCCTGAACTGGTGCCCTCGATCCTGGAGGGGCTAGGCCGCCAGCTGGATCGTCATGGTCTGGTGCATATCGGACAGGCGGTGGGTTCCGGTCTGCCCTGGATTGCGTAACCATGCGGTGGTGAAGCGTCGTCGATGAACGTCGAGGAGATCCCCGGCAAGCTCAAGGAGGGCTTTGATGCCCTGCGCCTGGAGTTTGCCGATCTGCACACCCAGTTGCTGGCCAAACGGGTGGTGCTGGAACTCCACGACGATGGCCTGCGCGGTGCGGTTGTGGGCCGCGGCGGTTCGGCGATCGAGGTGCCGTTGCCACCGGGCACCTGCCGCCAAGGCCAGCCCCATGAAATTGAGGCCATCGGCGACCTGATCGGTGATCTGTTTTTGGAGCTGGGCTTGGCCGGGGCCAAGGTGAGCGCTTGCCTCCCTCTACAGGCCAGCCGCTGGAAGGTGGTGCGCTGGCCCGAGGGCCTGATGCCTGAGAACGGCCGCATCGAACTCCGCCAGCGGCCTCCGGATCTGGGAATCCCCTG
This sequence comes from uncultured cyanobacterium, assembly GCA_903862155.1. Classification (GTDB taxonomy): domain Bacteria; phylum Cyanobacteriota; class Cyanobacteriia; order PCC-6307; family Cyanobiaceae; genus UBA5018. Next base: position 5,514 of record CAIOXF010000294.1, read on the forward strand.
GGCCCTCAACGATGTGTACCTGGGGGTGGAGCCGCTGTTAGGCAGCCAGGCCCGCTCGTTGGTGGTGGCTTCCCCTCGCGCGTTGGTGGATGGCTGGGCGGAGGTGTTCGAGTTGGCGGGTTTGCAACTCCAGCGGCTTCTGCCGGCTCAGGCCTGTGAATGGAGGGTGTTGGCAGGGCTTGGGCCCGAAGTGGCTGAGGGCGAAGAGCTGTGGTTGCTGGAGATTGAACGCACCCGATCGCGGCTCTGGCTGGTGGTGGACGGCAGGCCGGTGGCCGATTGGTCGTTGCCCGGCAACAGCCTTCGCGATGGCCTCGATCCGCAGCTGGGCGACGAGCTGCAACGCTGCCGCCGCTTCTGGCGGCAACACAATGGTGGTCTGGCCCCTCAGCGTTGGCTTGCGTATGGAGACGAGGAGCGGCTGGCTGCTGCGGAGCCCGACCTGCAGCAACTGCTGCCTGTAGGTGCGCTGCAGCGGTGGCCAGCACCTTCCGCTGACGCCAACCTTGACCTGCGGCTTTCCGGGCTCAAGCTCTGCATGGGTTGGTCATGACGGTGAGCGACCTCGACCTGTTGCGAGAACGGCGGGCCCAGCTCGGCCTGCCGGAGCCCGACAGCAGCGACCCCCTGGTTCCCCTGCTCAAGGGGGCGATGCTGGGTGGGGCCCTGGTGGGCGTGGCGCTGCTGGCCTCGGGGTTGATGATGCTCCTCAATCGCTCCACGGCCGCTGAGGTGGAGCGGCTCACTGCCGTTCAGGGCCGCTTTGATGCCCTGCAAGCCCAGATGAAGGCCCAGCGCACCCAGCGACTGGCGATCGAGAAGGCCACCACCGATCTCGCCCAGGCCCTGGTGGCGGTGCGCTCCGGTTCGGCCCTGATGGAAGACCTGCGTCGCCGAGCCCCCCAGGGCGTGCAGCTCACCGAAGCCCGGGTGGAAGGGGATCAGTTGCGGCTCAAGGGCCTGGCCTCCGATCCCGGAGCCTTTGCCCGCATCAATGCCCTGCAGCTGGATCTCCAGCGCTCACCGCTCTTTGATCCCAAGAAGGTGGTGCTGGTGAAGGCGAATCGGGAGGAGCCCAAGAACCAGCCGCAACCCGGGGCCCCAGCGGGCATCGCGCCCGTGTTGTTTGAGATGACGGTGGGTTTCCTGTCCCAAGCGGGAGGCAGTGATCGAGCCACGTTGCGGGCACTGGGGGCCACTGGCATGGCCAACCGCCTGCAAAAGCTTCAGCAGGCGGGGGTGATTCGATGATTGTGAAACAGCAGCTGCTTTTCGCGCTTCCTGCCTCCCTTGGTGGCTTGGTGGCTTTGGTGGTTGGCGTAACGGTGCTGTGGCCGCAATGGCAGCAGGTAGAGGTGGGGCGTAGCCGGATGGCCGAGCTCCGCGAACTGGAAGCCCAGCTGCCGCTGATGGCCACTCAGCTTCAGCAAGAGCAACAAGGGATCGCCACGGCCCAAAGCCAGCAGACGATGGTGCTTGAGCTGATCGCGGGAAGCGGCACCCTGGCCACGTTCATGGCCCAGGTGGACAAGCTGGCGGCTTTAAGCGGTGTGAAGCTGTCGCTCTATGAGCCCCTGGCCACCGCAGCCCCGTCGCCAGATGCCGAGGCTGGTGGTCAGCCAGCAAAACCGGCTGGCAAGGATGCGCCGCTCCCACCACCGCCCGATCCCCTCCTGGCACCTGGCGTGGCTAAGCAGGAGGTGCTCCTGAGCGCGACCGGCCGGTATCCGGCTCTCCTGGCGTTGATGCGGCAGCTGGAATCCCTGAGCGTGCTGGTCGTTCAGAGCAAGCTCCAGCTCACGGTGGAGGAGCAGAAAAGCCAGACGGCCCCAGCCAAGGGGCCAGTGGCGGCGCCGCCGGTGCAGCTCAAGATGAGCGTGGCCACGTACTACCGCGGGCCCCAGTAACCCTGGTTCCCCTGGGGTCTGGCCGATACCATCCGCCAGAACGTGGAATCGAGATGGCACGGCGGGGAATGTGGCGCGCAATGGCTCTCACTGTTGGGCTTGCCGCTCCCCTCGGTGCTGATCAGTTGCTGGCGGCTCCCCCGCCAACACCACCGGCATCGGGTGCGACCGCTTTGCCAGTGGCCCCTGCTGGAGGCTCAATCCAGCTGAAAGTCCGCCGACAGGCCGACGCCGTGGAGCTGGTGGTGGAGGGCACCGGCGCTGGCCCTCAGCTGCAGCAGAGCACCAGCGCCAACGGCTGGCTTGGCCAACTGGTAATCAGCAGCCCCGGTGCCCTGCGGGTGGGACCTCAGCGCCTCACCATTCCCGAACTCGGTTTCCAGAGTGTGAGCCTGGAAGGGTCGGGCAGCACCTATCGGCTGGCGGTCACCCCGATGCAGGGGGTTCCCCTCGGGCGCCCAGTGGTGAGTGCGGATGGACGCAATCTGATCATTAGCTTCCCTGCATCACCGCAGGTGAGCAGTACAACGGCTCGGTTCGATCTCAATCAGCCTGGTCGGATTCCTGGCCAGGCAGTTGCTCCGCCGCTGCAACCCCGTGCAGTGGCTCCGCCGCTCGGAGATATGGCGGTGGGAACGATGGTGTTGCGGAATCGCAGCTATCTGAATGTGAGTGGGCCGCCGGTATCGATGACGATCCGGAATGCGCCGGCCCGTGATGTGTTGATGACCCTGGCCCAAATGGGGGGCTATGGGTTCGTGTTTGTGGATGATGGCCCCTTCGCGTCAGTTGGTGCTGCATCTGGCGCTGCCGCACCAGCAGCTTCATCGTCTTCTGGGCGACCGGTTTCCATCGCGTTTCAGGGTGAGCCCTACGCACGTGCCTTCAATGCCGTGCTGTTGGCGGCTGGCTGGCAGGGGCGCTTGGAAGGGCGCATGATCATGGCTGGTCCTTCTGTGCTGGGGAAATCCTTTGGAGCCCAGGTCTCGAAGGTTTACAGGTTGAATCAGGCTTCTGCAGCTTCTGCCGCCGACTATCTGGCCAGTCTTGGCGCTTCGATCACGAAGGTGAATGTGATCACCAACTCGGTGACACAGGGGACGCCCCAGGCTAGTCAGGTGGCTGGTGGTACAACAACGCAACAGACCACATCTCAGAACATCACCACAACTGAGACCTATGGTGCTGCGACTGGGCCTCTGAAGGGGCTTGCCGGCACTACGGATTCCAGGCTTCAAACCATCACTCTTGTGGGTGATTCGCAACTGGTCGCTGTGGCCGAGAATTATCTTCGGCAAATTGATCTCCGCCAGCGACAGGTTGCGCTCACGATCAGGATATTGGATGTGACGCTTGACAATGACTCCGATATTGCTAATAGCTTTGCATTCCGTTATGGCAACAATTTTATTGTTAATGATGAGGGGCGCTTGGTTGGCATCTTTAATAGTCAGGCTCCGCCCGGAACGGTCGCCGATAGTCAGCTGCCGCCGGCCAACCCTCAGAGGCCGCCGTTTACCACGCTAGACGCCATCGCGCTCGGATCTGCTCCAGCCAGAAATCCTGGATTGGCTTATTCCCCAAATAACTTTTACGACTACGTGAGGGCGACAATTCAGTCTCGCAATACAAAAGTCCTCGCTAGTCCAACCATTATTCTTTCAGAAAATCAAGATGAGATAGTTGGTGGCAAGGAAGTTGCGGCGCAGCTGGCTGCGACTAGCAATGGCGAGAGTAGCGGTGCGGCAGTTGGCTTTGGCGCGGCTTCAATTGGCAGGCCCCGTGCAAATGAGTCTTTTATTACTGTGGGAGAGCAGGTCATTACGTCGTTCGATGTCACTACTGGGACACAGGGTAATACCGGTATTGCATGCGAGCCAGAGTTTGGAATTGCGGGATTGACCTTTGGAGCCAGGGTGTCAAGGATAGACGACAACGGCTTTATTACTTTCAGTCTGTCTCCTCAGATAACGGCAAAAACGCGAGAGCAAAATATTCCAGGATGTGGCCCCATAGATATTTTAGCTGTAAGGCGTTTGGATACCGGTAGTGCTCGTGTTCGTGATGGCCAAACTCTCATTCTGACTGGTGTTATCTCGGATTCTGACATTCAGGCTGTGACTAAGTGGCCTGTGTTGGGCGATATTCCTCTCATCGGCCAGTTCTTTCGTGGGAGTTCGGGGACGCGTCAAAAAAGGGAGCTCGTCATCATGGTCACGCCCAGGGTGCTCAGTGATGATCAAGGTGGTGGCTACGGTTACGGATATGCGCCCTCTACTAGGGAGGCAAAGCGGGTGCTTGGGGGCTGAAGACTTAAATTCCTATTGGTGCGAAGGCTTTTGCTGCAAGTGGTGCCAAGAATTTAAATGCGGCTAGCGTCCCACTAAGAAATTGGCTCCCCATCCCATTGCCTCTTCTGGGTTGATTGGCCGGGTTGATCAGTTGATTGGCGGCATTGACCAGTTTGTCGGCCTCTGTTGTCTCGCCTCGGGCGTGATAAAGGTTGGCGGCGTAGTTGAAATCAGCGGCGGCCAGTTGGGCGTTCCCCTGTTCGCTGCGGCTGATACCTCGGGCTACCCAGCTGATAGCAGCTTCGGGATTGCGGCGGATGGCGTCGCTGAACCAGCGTTCAGCTTCGGGGTAGCGGCCGGTTTGGGCGGCTTCTACGCCGGCGTTGTGGAGGTCGGTGTAACTGAGTTGGCTGGCGGGTAGACCTTTGGCCTGTTGCCAGTGGGTGCGGCTGAGGGCGCCGGGATCCATGAGGGCACCGCTTAGGTCTGCCTGGCGCAGATCTGTGCCTTCGAGGCGGGCGCCGCGTAGATCGGCACCCCGCAGGGATGCGCCCAGCAGGCTGGTGAAACTCAGATCGGCGCCGTTGAGGCGGGCTCCGTCGAGGCGGGCCTGGCTGAGATTGGCGCGTTGGAGCTTGCTGCCCTGCAGATTTGCGTCGCGTAGGTCTGCATGCACCAGGTCTGCATCGGCCAGGTTGCAGCGCGTACAGCTGCGCTTCTCCAGCAGCCGGATCAGGGCTTCATCACTGGCGCGCACGGCCGGTGCGCCCACAAGGAGTCCTGCGACCAGGAGCGTGATCCAGCGGGAGCGCGTCATGGAGCGGAGCCGGGTCCACGGCTTATAGCGTCGATCCGCAAGCGCTTCACCTCCTGCAGGGCCAGCTGCCAGCGCTGGCGCGCCTCACGCTGTGCTGCCGCAGGCACGGCTGGGGCGTAGCGGCGTTCGGCATGGCTGGCGACTAACGCTTCCACGGGGCGGGCCAGGGGCGGATGGGCCAGGCCCGCCCCAACGGCAGCGTCATCAGGGCGTGAGGGCCAGGGCCAGCAGGCAGCTCAGCGCCAGCCGCACGGTGTGCTCCTTGCCCAGCAGCACCCGGCCCACCGCCTGCACCACTGCGTTCAGCTCGGGGTGGAGGGCCACGGGGATGCGGCGGGGCGCGTGGCCTGATTGTGGCGGCGCCAGCCGGGCTTGCGACCGAATTAGCGTGCCTTGATGGCCAGCGCAGACGTGAGCGGGCGCCATGGCGGCAACCTGGCCGCGGCGGCCAGGGAGCTGGGGCAAGACCCGGGAGCGCTACTGGATGCGAGCGCTTCCTTGGTGCCCTTCGGGCCGGGCCTGCGTCTTCGGGCGCAGCTGGCCGCGGCGGCCTTCGGTTGGCCGCTGCGTGCCTATCCGGATCGGGAGCTGGCCAGCCTGCGGCAGCTGATTGCCGCCCATCACGGCCTCGATCCGGCCTGGGTGCTCCCCGGCAACGGTGCCGCCGAGCTGTTCACCTGGGCGGCCCGCGATGCGGCCGCCGCTGGCGTGAGCCTGCTGCCTAGCCCTGGCTTCGCCGACTACACCCGCGCCCTGGATTGTTGGGGTGGTGCGTGGCAATCGATGCCCCTGCCGCTGCAGTGGGGCAATGCCTTCCCCCAGCCGTTCCCGGAGCCTGGCGGTGGGGCAGTGCTGTGGCTCACCAACCCCCACAACCCAACCGGGCAGCTTTGGAGTTTTGCCTCGCTGGCGCCGCTGCTGGAGCGCTTCGCGCTGGTGATCTGCGATGAGGCCTTTCTGCCGCTCACGCCTCCAGGCGTGGGGGAGCCCCAGTCGTTGATCCCGCTGCTGGGGCGCTACCCCAACCTGGTGGTGATCCGCAGCCTCACCAAGCTCCATGCCATCGCAGGGCTGAGGCTCGGTTACGCCCTGGCCCATCCCGATCGCCTGCGGCGCTGGGTGGCTTGGCGTGATCCCTGGCCGGTGAACGGTCTGGCGTTGGCCGTGGGGGACGCGCTGTTTCGAGATCCCCGGCGGATGGCGAACTGGCAGCAGCGGGTGGCCCGTTGGGTGGCCCAGGACGGTGCCTGGTTGCATCGAGCACTTGGGGAGATTCCCTGCTTGGAGCCTCTGCCTTCAGCCACCAACTTCATGTTGGTGCGTGGCGCCCAATCGCTGGCGCCGGTGCGGGAAGCCCTGCAGCAGCGGCATGGAATCCTGCTGCGTGACTGCCGCTCGTTTGAGGGGCTGGATGAGCGCTGGCTGCGGATCGGGCTTCAAGGCCGCCATGCCAATCAGCGCATCGTTGAGGCGTTGCGGGCGGCGTGTGAGACGGAGGGTGGAACTTCCATGGCATGAAGACCACGGCCTATTTCCGGGAGGTTGTTTGCGAGAAGCACCCCGGCATCGCCCAGGAATGGATCCTGCAGGTGACGGCCGAGCCGTTGGAGCGGCGTCAGCAGGCTGATGGTCGTTTTGTGTTCTGGGGTGTGGTTCCTGAGGCAGGGGGCCGCGTGTTGAGGGTGGTTACGCTCGAAGACAGCCAGACCGTTCACAACGCGTTCTTCGATCGTGGTTTTCGGCGGAGCCTGCTCCGTGGAGGCCAACCTGCTCTTCCTGATGTGCCTGGGCCATGAAGATTCGATATTTTCCAGATACCGACACCCTCTACATCGCACTCGCTGATCGGGTGAGCAGCACATCCCAGGCGATCACCGACAACCTGATTGTTGATTTCGACGATCAAGGGCGGCCGGTCGGCTTCACCCTGGAGCACTACTCCTCGATCAGCGACACCAGCACCATTGAAACGCTGCTGCCCATCGCTCCATCCCTTCAGCCGGCTTGAAGGATTCCTGGCTCGGTTGTTACGGGTTGACCAACCCCGTGATCAGCTGCGCCACCTGCTGATCGGCGTCGCGTACGGCAAGGTGCTGCATGCCCACGCCCATGGGAGTGAGCGGATCGGCGGTAGGGGCGCTCGCGCGCAGGCGGGCGCCGAGCAGGCGCCAGAGGGTGCGCTCCAGCACGGGGCTCTCAGGCGTGTGTTGGTGCACGATCACGGCCGCAGCCAAGCTGGCGGCGGCGCTGGCATTGGCGTCTTGGTGATGGTCGGCAGCGGCGGGGTAGGGCACGAGCACCGCCGGCGTACCGCACACGGCCAGCTCGCTCAGGGCGCCGGCACCCGAGCGGCTCACGGCCAGATCGGCCTGCTGGAGCAGGCCAGCCATGGCGTCGCAGAAGGGGCGCTCCACCACCCCGGGCAGGCCGCTGGAGCTGGCGGCCTCGGGATCGTTGCTGCCGGTGAGATGTACCACGCGCACGCCGGCTTCGCTGAGCCTCGGCAGCATGGGGCGCACCATGCGGTTGAGCCCCACAGCGCCCTGGCTGCCGCCCATCACCACCAGCAGGGGCCCGGAACCCTGGGGCACCCAGTCGGGAAGGGGGGCGGGCTGCAGAAACTCCGCGCGTACCGGGGTGCCCGTTACCACCGGGCGGCACTGGGGGAGGCGTTCCGCCGCGGCGGGAAGGCCCACGGCCACGCGGCTGCAGAGCCGCCCCAGCAGGCGCGTCACGCGCCCCGGAATCGCATTGCTCTCGTGCAGCACCACAGGCACGCCGCACCAGCGCGCCGCCAGGATCGCCGGTGCGGCGATGTAGCCGCCGGTGCTGAACACCGCGCTCACGCCTTCGCGGCGGATCAGCTTGCGCACGCTGCGGGTGGCGCCGATCAGCCGCAGCAGATTGATCAGCTTGCGTAGCCCTCGGCCCTGCAGCCCGCCGGCTTTCACCGTGTGCAGAGGGAAGCGGCTCGGCACCAACTGGCGCTCCAGCCGGTCGGGCACGCCAAGCCAGTGCACGTCCCAGTCGCTCGGCAGGGCCTCGGCCACGGCCAGGGCCGGAAACAGGTGGCCGCCGGTGCCACTGGCGGCAATCAGAAGCCGGGGCATGGAGGCCTGGCCTGGGTTTCAGGGCGCGCCTAACTTAAGGGCCCCGATCGGGCCTCCCCCTGGTTCTGGCTGGCTCGATGCCCGGCGCAATGCCCCGACTGCGTTCCCTGCTTGCTGCCCTGGCGCTAGGCGCCGCCGTAGTGCTCCCTGCTGCGCCACGGCCGCTGCAGGCGGCCCCGGCCAGCGCCACCCAGCTGCAGGCCCTGGAGGCGGCCCTGAACAGCGGCAACGACATCACGCCGCTGCTCGAGACGGGCCCGGGCTTGGATCCCACGCTGATGGAGCTGCGCCGCCGCACCCTGGTGCGCCAGTTCCCCGACGCCCAATGGCAGCTGCGCCCCGGTACACCCCTTCGGGATGGCAGCCCCACCGTGTTGGTGAGCGTGAGCGGCACCCGCACGGATGGCGCCACCCAGTACCGCCTGGAGGCCAATCAGGTGATCACCCTGGAGAGCAGCGGCGGCCGGATCAATGGCCAGACCGTGATCAAAGACCAGTCGATCCTGCGCAGCGGCGAAGCCCTGCCGGTGAAGGTCCAGATCCCCGATGCGGTACTCACTGGCCAGCGCTACGACGTGGACGTGCTGTTTGAAGAACCGCTCGATGGTGCGGTGGCGGCCGGTGGCATCGTGGCCCTCACGCCCCAGCAGTTGGCGGCTTTGGAAAGCCCCGATATTCAACTCGGTGCCCTGGGAGGCGGCGGCCTGTTCAAGACCGTGCAGGCTCCCCTCAACCCTGGCTCCCAAACCTGGGCCGTGCTGCTGGTGCATCCCGACGGGATCGTGAGCACCACCAAGCGCGTGCGCGTGGTGGCCGACAAGAGTCAGCTCAATCCCTGAGGTAGTAGCGGGCCAGGGCCGACACGTCGTCGTCGCCGAAACCTGAGGCCATCAGCTCCCTCTCGATCGCCGCCACCCGTTCGGTGACGGGGAGTTTGAGGCTTGCTGCCGCCGCAGCCTCCAGGGCGATGGCCAGATCCTTGTGGTGCAGGGCAAGCTTGAAGCCCAGCGGGAACGTGCCCGTGAGCATGTTGGCGCTGCGGTGTTCCAGGGCCCAGGAGCCGGCAGCGCCGCTCTTAAGGGCGTGCAGCAGCTGTTCCATTGGCAGGCCCAGCCGCTGTCCCAGGGCCACGGCTTCGGCCACGGCGGCATAGCTGCCGGCCACCAGCACTTGATTCACGGCTTTGGCCTCCTGGCCTGAGCCCACCGGGCCGATGTGGGTGATCGTGCCGCCCACCACCTCCAGCAAAGGGCGGGCGCGCGCCAAGTGCTCGATCGCGCCGCCCACCAGCACCGACAACGTGCCTGCTTGGGCGCCTTCGGTGCCGCCGGTGACGGGGGCATCGATGTAGGCCACCTCACGTTCCGAGAGCCTGCCGGCCAAGGCGCGGCTGGTGGCTGGGGCGATCGTGGAAAAGTCGATCACCAGGGTGCCCGGCCTGAGCTGGGGCAGCGCCGTGAGGGGCCGCTTGTTTTCGGTGATTTCAAGTTCCGTACGGTCCGTAGGGAATCCCAATTCGCCGATTTCCGCAACATCCTGACGAGCGCATCCGGAGTCCATGGCGGGGTTCAGGCCAGAGCCCGCGAGGGCGGCCATTCCTGGCTCAGTGGCATCGGCTCCTGAGACCAGCAGCACTTGCTCAACCGCCGCGTCGTCGCTGAGGCAGAGGCACACGATGGAGGCCTCGCGTACCGCCTCGGCCGGACTGGAGGCGCGCCGGATCTCCAGCGCACAGGGCGTTGCGTGCCCGCTGGCAGCGGTAGCCAGACCCAATGCCTCCAAAACCAAAAACTCCCGCCCACGGCTGCGGTTGTGCAGCGTGAGCGGGAAGCCGGCCCGGATCAGGTTGGTGGCCATGGGAGCCCCGAGGGCTCCCAGACCGATGAACGCGATCCGTTCGTTCAAGGCGTTGCGTTCAGAGCGACCGATCAGGCTTCGTCGAGGGCAGCCACGCCAGGCAGCACCTTGCCTTCCAGCAGCTCCAGGCTGGCGCCGCCGCCGGTGGAGATGTGGGACATCTTGTCGGCCACGCCCACCTTCTCCACAGCAGCCACGGAGTCGCCGCCGCCGATGATCGTGCAGCAGCCCTTGCCGCTCAGCTCGGCCAGGGTGTGGGCGATGCCGTTGGTGCCGGCGGCGAACTTGTCGAACTCGAACACGCCCATGGGGCCGTTCCAGATCACGGTGGCGCAGTCGGCCAGGGCTTCCTGGAAGGTCTTCACGGAGTCGGGACCGATGTCGAGGCCCATCCAGCCATCGGGGATGGCATTGATCGACACGGTCTGGCTGTTGGCGTCGGGGGCGAAGTTGTCAGCCAGCACCACATCGGTGGGCAGCAGCAGCTGAACGCCCTTGGCAGCGGCCTTGGCCTCGAGCTCCTTGGCCAGCTCCAGCTTGTCTTCTTCCACAAGGCTCTTGCCCACCGCCAGGCCGCGGGCCTTGTAGAAGGTGAAGATCATGCCGCCGCCGATCAGCACCTTGTCGCACTTGTCGATGAGGGCTTCGAGCACGCCGATCTTGGAGCTCACCTTGGAGCCGCCCACGATCGCGGCCAGGGGACGCTTGGGCTCGTCGATGGCGCCCTGCAGGTACTGCAGTTCCTTCTCCATCAGGTAGCCGGCCACTGAGGGGCTCAGGTACTTGGTGACGCCTTCGGTGGAGGCGTGGGCACGGTGGGCGGCGCCGAAGGCGTCGTTCACGTACACATCGGCCAGCGAGGCCAGCTGCTTGGCGAACTCGGCGTCGTTCTTCTCTTCTTCGGCGAAGAAGCGCACGTTCTCGAGCAGCACCACGTCGCCCTCGGCCATGGCGCCCACCTTGGCTTCGGCGTCAGCGCCGATGCAGCTGTCGGTTTTCACCACGGGCTTGCCGAGCAGCTCGCTCAGGCGGGCGGCCACGGGGGTGAGGCGCATGCCTTCGTTCACCTGGCCCTTGGGACGGCCGAAGTGGGCCGACAGGATCACCTTGGCGCCCTTGCCGATCAGGTCGTTGATGGTGGGCAGGGCTGCGCGGATGCGGGTGTCGTCGGTGATGGCACCGGCGTCGTCCAGGGGTACGTTGAAGTCGACCCGCACCAGCACCCGCTTACCGCGGAGCTCATCGGCCGTGAGGCTGGCCAGGGATCGCTTCGCCATGGAACGCGCTCGTTAGTTAAACGGGCGAGAGAATAGCCCGCTGCCTTCCGGGCTCTCTGGCGCTAAGAAGGACACCTGAGCCAGTTCCCTGCGCCAGAACGCCGGTTTCCCGATGTTCGACACCGTTCTCTTCCCGATCGATCAGAGCCGTCAGGCGGCGGAGACGGCTGCCGTGGCCCTTCAGTTGGCCCAGCAGCACAACAGTCGGTTGGTGCTGCTCTCCGTGGTGGAGCCTGGTCAGGATGACCCGGCCGCCGTGGCCCGCCTGCTGGAGGAGGCCCGGGATCGCTTCCAGGCCGAGGGCGTGGCCTGTGAGGTGCTGGAGCGTGAGGGCAAGCCCGCCTTCGTGATCGGCGATGTGGCCGATGAGATCAATGCGGATGTGATCGTGATGGGCACCCGCGGCATTGCCATCGAGACCGACCAGCCAAGCACCGCGGCCCGGGTGATCCAGCTGGCGCCGTGTCCGGTGCTGGTGGTGCCCTGATGGCTGCTCCGGCCACGCAGCTCAGCGTGAATGCCCCGGCGATTCAGTGGTACCCCGGCCACATCGCCAAGGCGGAGAAGGCTTTAACCGAGGCCTTGGCCAAGGTGGATCTGGTGATCGAGGTGCGCGATGCGCGCATCCCCCTGGCCACTGGCCATCCGCGCCTGCAGCGCTGGATCTCGGGCAAGCAGCACCTGCTGGTGCTCAACCGCCGCGACATGGTGCCCCCCGCCGCCCAGCAGCTCTGGAGCGATTGGTTTCGCGGCCAGGGGCAGCAGGTGTGGTGGTGCGATGCCAAGGCCGGTACCGGCGTGAAGCAGCTGCAGCAGGCGGCGATTCGGGCCGGAGGGGCGCTCAACGAGCGGCGCAAGGGCCGCGGCATGAAACCCCGGCCGGTACGGGCCCTGATGCTTGGGTTCCCCAACGTGGGCAAGTCGGCCCTGATCAATCGGCTGGTGCGCCAGAAGGTGGTGGAGAGCGCCCGCCGCGCCGGCGTCACCCGCAGCCTGCGCTGGGTGCGCCTGGGGCAAGACCTCGACCTCCTCGATGCGCCGGGGGTGCTGCCGCCCCGGCTCGACAACCAGCAGGCCGCCCTCCAGCTGGCCCTCTGCGATGACATCGGTCAGGCCGCCTACGACAACGAAGCAGCAGCCCTGGCCTTCATCCAGTTGCTGGAGCTGCTCCGGGCCCATGCGGCTGCAGGGGTGCCCGAGGGGCTGCTGGAGCAGCGCTACGGCATTCCCCTGGGGGAATTGGCCAATGGCGCCCCCGATGGGGAGAACTGGCTGGCGGCCGCGGCGGAGCGTCACACCAGTGGCGACAGCCTGCGCATGGCGACCAAGCTGCTCGATGATTTCCGCTGCAGCCGTCTCGGTGCGATCGCCCTGGAGCTGCCCGGCTGATGGCGGCTTTTGGTGAAGGCGAGGGGGAGCTGCTCAGGCTCGCCTATCCCAAGCCCCTGCCGATGCGGCTGGATCGTTGGTTGGTGGCCCAGCGGCCGGAGCAGAGCCGCGCCCGCATCCAGAAGTTCATCGACGCCGGCTACGTGCGGGTGAATGGCGTCACCGGCCGGGCCAAGACGCCCCTGCGTCAGAACGACACGGTGGAGCTGTGGATGCCGCCGCCGGAGCCCCTGCCCTATCTGGTGGCCCAGGAGATGGCCCTGGACGTGCTCTTCGAAGACGAGCACCTGATCGTGCTCAACAAGCCCGCCGGCCTCACTGTGCATCCGGCGCCCGGCAACAAAGATGGCACCCTGGTGAACGGCCTACTGCACCACTGCCCCGACCTGCCGGGGATCGGTGGGGAGATGCGCCCGGGCATCGTGCACCGGCTCGACAAGGACACCACCGGCTGCATCGTGGTGGCCAAGAGCCAGGAAGCCCTGGTGAAGCTGCAGGTGCAGATCCAGAAGCGGATCGCTTCCCGCGAATATCTGGCGGTGGTCTACGGCCAGCCCGCTGCCGACCGGGGCACGATCATCGGCGCGATCGGCCGCCATCCGGTGGATCGCAAGAAGTACGCCGTGGTGCATGACGGCTCCGGCCGCCATGCCTGCACCCACTGGAGCGTGGTGGAGCGGCTGGGGGATTACGCCCTATTGCGCTTCAAGCTCGATACCGGCCGCACCCACCAGATCCGGGTGCATTGCGCCCACACGGGCCATCCGATCGTGGGCGATCCGGTGTACTCCCGCTGCCGCAAGCTGCCGGTGGAGCTGCCGGGCCAGGCACTGCATGCGGTGCAGCTGGGGCTGGATCACCCGATCAGCCGGGAGCGGATCGTGTGCGAGGCGCCGCTGCCGCCGGTGTTCGAGAAGTTGCTGTTGGTGCTGCGGCGGCGCGTTGGCGCACCAGACTGAACCATCCAAACGGCGGATACGCCCAGCCATGTCCCAGCAAGCCCTGCAGGCCCTCATCGACGCGGTGCGCAATGACGCCGCCCTGCAGCAGAAGCTCTCCAGCACCGCGGCCGCTGATGTGGATGCGGTGGCGCTGTGGGCGCGGGAGGCCGGATTCGATGTGGTGAGCCGCGACTTCGTGGATCACGCCGAAGGGGCGCTGGTGGAATACGAAGACGAGGACTATTTCCTCAAGTCCGGCTGGTGGACCCTGGACTGAGGCGTTCGCGGTTTAGGCGGCCACTGGCAGGCGCGGACAGGCCTCCACCAGGGTTCGGGTGATCGGGGCCTGGGGATTGCGCAGCAGCGCCGCCCCGGGGCCTTCCTCCACGATCCGGCCGCCGTCGAGCACGATCACCCGGTGGCAGAAGCCGCTGGCTACGGCCAGGTCGTGGGTCACGAACAGCATCCCCAGCCCGAGCCGTTGCTGCAGATCCCGCAGCAGGGCCAGCACGTCGGCCTGCACCTCCGCGTCGAGCATGCTCACGCTCTCGTCGCAGAGGAGCACTTTCGGCTCGAGGATCAGGGCGCGGGCAATGGCCACCCGCTGCTGCTGACCGCCCGAGAGCTGGCGCGGCAGGCGGTTCTCGAAGGCTTCCGGTGGCTCGAGGCCCACGGCGGCCAGCAGCTCCCGGGCGCGCTCGCGGGCCTGGCTGCGGTTGGCGAGCCCGTGGATCAGCAGGGGGTCGGCCACCGCATCGCCCACTCGCATGTGGGGATTGAGGCAGGCCAGTGGGTCTTGAAACACCATCTGGATCGCCCGGCGGGCCCGTTGCAGCTCTCCCCCGCGCAGGCTCAGGAGCTCCTGCCCCTCCAGCCGCACACTGCCGCCCCGTACAGGCGCCAAACCCATCAGGGCCCGGCAGAGGGTGCTCTTGCCGCAGCCCGACGCTCCCACCAGGCCGATCGTTTCGCCGCGGTGCAGGGCCAGGCTCACCCCATCCACCGCCTTGAGCCAGCGCGGCTGCCAGGGCACTGAGGGCAGCGGGTGCCAGCAGCGCAGCTCCTCGATTTGCAGCAACAGCGGCGGATCGCTGGGCGGTTGCGGCTGCTGGCCTTCCCGGGCTCGGGCCCGGCTCACCAGCCGCTGGGCTAGGGGGCTGGTGGGGGCAGTGAGCAGTGTCCGGGCGGGAGCTTCCTCAATCAGCCGGCCCTGGTCCAGCACGGCGATGCGATCGCACCAGCGCCCGGTCATGGCCAGGTCGTGGCTGATCAGCAGCAGGGCGCTGCCGGCTTCACGGCACAGGCCCGTGAGCTCGGCCATCACCTGGGCTGCCACCGCCACATCGAGGCTCGTGGTGGGTTCATCGGCGATCACCAGGGGCGGCTGTAGAGCCATCGCCAGGGCGATCGCCACCCGCTGGCGCATGCCGCCGCTGAACTCGTGGGGATCGCTGCCGTAGCGCTCGGGGTTGATGCCCACCCGGCTCAGCAGCTCCTCGGCCCGCTCCCGCACTGCCTGGGGTCGCCAGGCCGGTTGGTGGGCGCTGATCGTGTCGGCCAGGTGGGTACCGATGCTCAGGAGGGGGTTGAGCCGTGTCATCGGGTCCTGGAACACCAGGCCCACCGCCTCACCCCGCAGTTTCCGCAGTGCGCCGCGACTGAGGGAGCGGGGATCCCGGCCGGCCAGTTCCAGCTCGCCGCTGCAGGCACTGCCGGCGGGGAGCAGTTGCAGCACGGCCCGGGCCACGGTGCTCTTGCCGCAGCCGGAGGGCCCCACCAGGGCCAGGGTTTCGCCCGGGTACAGGGTGAGGTCCAGCCCGTTGAGGGTGGGAGAGTCTGCGCCCGGATAGCGCACCAGCAGGTTGTGAAGACGCAGCAGCGGAGTGGCCTGCGTTGGGGCGGGTGCGCGGGTGGTCATGAACCCAGCTTGGGTTGGCAGACGCCCACACGCGCGGGCAAGTGTCCGCGCGTGCATACGATTAGGAAACCCCGCAGGGTGGAATGCTCGAAGCGGCCGCCGATCCCGTGACTGTCGTCACGGCGCCATCCGAGCCCATGGCCCTGCCGCTGCGCCGGCCGGCCGCTTCCCCTGCTGATTACGGCGTGCCGTTGCCCGAGTGGCTGCAGCGCTGCGTTGAGCACGTTCCACCCGGCGCAGGTGAGAGCTGCCCTACCGACGCCGAGGCCCTGCTGGCCTCGGCGTTCGACTTTGCGTACCAGTTGCACGAGGGCCAGTACCGCGCCAGCGGTGAGCCCTACATCATTCATCCGATCGCCGTTGCCAACCTGTTGCGCGACATCGGTGCCAGCGCCGGTGTGATCGCGGCGGGCTTCCTCCACGACGTGGTGGAAGACACCGATGTCACCCCCGAAGAGATCGAGGAGCACTTCGGAGCTGAAGTGCGTGCCCTGGTGGAGGGCGTCACCAAGCTCGGCGGCATCCACTTCACCAACAAAACCGAAGCCCAGGCTGAAAATCTGCGCCGCATGTTTCTGGCGATGGCCAGCGACATCCGCGTGGTGCTGGTGAAGCTGGCCGACAGGCTCCACAACATGCGCACCCTCGGCGCCCTCAAGGCCGAGAAGCAGCAGCGCATTGCCCGGGAAACCCGGGAGATCTACGCACCCCTGGCCAATCGCCTCGGCATTGGCCGCTTCAAGTGGGAGCTGGAGGATCTGGCCTTCAAGATCCTGGAGCCCGATGCCTATCGGGATGTGCAGCAGCAGGTGGCCACCAAGCGCAGCGAGCGCGAGGAGCGGCTGGGTGTCACCGTGCAGCTGCTGCGTGACCGCCTGGCGGCGGTGGGTCTGGCCAATTGCGAGGTGAGTGGCCGGCCCAAGCACCTCTATGGCATCTGGAGCAAGATGCAGCGCCAGCAGAAGGCCTTCCACGAGATCTATGACGTGGCGGCCCTGCGGATCATCTGCCCCAACCTTGAGGGGTGTTATCGGGCCTTGGCGGTGGTGCATGACACCTTCCGCCCGATCCCTGGCCGCTTCAAGGACTACATCGGCCTGCCCAAGCCCAACGGCTATCAGTCGCTGCACACCGCCGTGATCGGCCGGCACCGCCCGATCGAAGTGCAGATCCGCACCGCCGACATGCACCAGGTGGCGGAATACGGCATCGCTGCCCACTGGAAATACAAGGAAGGGGGGTCGCCCGCCGCTGCGGGCGCCGATGCAGAGCGCTTCAACTGGTTACGGCAGCTGGTGGATTGGCAGAGGGACGGCGGCGCGGAAGACAGCAGCGATTACCTGCGCTCGATCAAGGAAGACCTCTTCGATGAGGAGGTGTTCGTGTTCACCCCGAAGGGCGATGTGGTGGGGCTGCGCAAGGGCTCCACGGCGGTGGATTTCGCGTTTCGCATCCACTCCGAGGTGGGCAACCACTGCCAGGGTGTGCGCATCAACGATCGGCTCTGTCCGCTCGCTACGCCCCTGCAGAACGGTGATTTCGTGCAGGTGATCACCTCGAAATCGGCCCATCCGAGCCTCGACTGGCTCAACTTCGTAGCCACCCCCACGGCGCGCAATCGCATCCGCCAGTGGTACAAGAAGAGCCACCGTGAGGAGAACGTTCAGCGCGGCACCGAAATGCTCGAGCGAGAGCTTGGCCGCGATGGATTTGATGCTCTGCTGAACGGCGAAGCGATGGCTCGGGTGGCCCGGCGCTGCAACCTCATCGGTACGGAAGACCTGTTGGCGGCCCTCGGCTTCGGCGGAGTCACCCTGCACCAAGCGCTCAACCGCCTGCGGGAGGAGATCCGCCTGGCCACGGCCACCGCTGCGCCGGTGCTCACCAACGAGCAGGTGGCTGCCGGCGTGGCCGCCGCTGCCCCGCCCGTTGCACCTGCGCCCGCCAACCATGGGGCGGCCAGTCCGATCCTGGGATTGGAGGGCCTCGACTACCGCCTGGGTGGTTGCTGCAGCCCCCTGCCTGGCGAGTCGATCCTCGGGGCAGTCGCCCTGGGCAACCATGGCATCACGATTCATCGGCAGGACTGCGCCAACGTGGTCCAGGTGCCGGCAGAGCGGCGCCTGCCGGTGCAGTGGAATCCTGCGCCTGCTGCCCCGCGTCGCTACCCGGTGCAGCTGCGCATCGAGGTGATCGACCGGGTGGGCGTGCTCAAAGACATTCTCACGCGCCTTTCTGATCACCGCATCAACGTGAGCGACGCCCGGGTGCGCACCAACCCCGGCAAGCCGGCCCGCATCGATCTGCGGGTGGAGCTGGAGAGCGCCGCCCAGCTGGCCAACACCCTCAACCAGATCGGTTCGATGGCCGACGTGCTCGATATCGCCCGCACCGGCATCGGCTGAAGTGACCGCGCTGCTCTGGATGGTGCCGCTGGGGCTCCTGGTGGCCCTGGTGGAGTGGCCGTTGCAGGCCTTGTCGGAGCTGGGGTTTGTGCTGCAGCGGCACTTCGGCGCCTGGCCCATGCCGGCTGCCCTGCTGGTGCTGGCCGGAACTGCCGGGATGCTGCTGCTGGCCTGGGGGCCGCTGGCGGCCGGCCGCGGCGGCGGGGTGGCGCCGTTGCTGGCGCTGGATCGCTCTTCTGGGGCTGTGGATCCGGATCGGGAGCAGGCGTGGCTGCAAAAGCTGAGCCTGCGTACGCAGTTGATTCGGCTGCCCCTCGTGCTGCTCGCCCATCTCGCCGGCATGAGCGTGGGAGTGGAGTCGCCGTCGGCGGCGTTGGGGGCCGGGTTGTTGCTGGCACTGCGGCAGCGCTGGCCTGCCTGGCCCCCGCTGGCCGGGATGCCCTTGCCCTTGGTGGCGGCCATTGGTGGTGGTGCGGGCCTGGGGGCGGCGTTCCGCTCACCCCTGCTGGGCATCACCTACGGACTGGAAGAACTGGGGCGCCGTCAGGGGTTGCCTCTGGTGTTGCCCACCCTGGTGATTGGTGGTGTGGGCAGCCTGATCAGCACCAGCTTGGGTCAGCCGGCGAGGCTGCCGGGGCTCCAACTCGGTGGACTGGAGCCACGCTACTGGGGCTGGGCAGCGGTGCTCACCCTGGTGGGTTGTGGGCTGGGGTCGCTGTTCGTGCGTGGGTTGATCCCCCTTGCGAGCTGGGTGCAACAGCAGCTGGGCCCGGGGCAGGGCCGGCCGCGGCGGATGGGAGTGGTGGCTGGGATTGCGTTAGCGCTGGCCCTCATCGCCCTGGCCAGCGGCGGCCTCAGCCTCAACGACGGCTCCCTCTCGCTTGGCGCAGCACTGAAGGGTGAGCCCGGCAGTCCGCTCACGTTGCTATGGCGCATCCCGGCCTCGCTGCTGAGCATCGCGGCCGGGGCCCCGGGTGGTCTGATGCACGACGCCATGACCATCGGCGCCCTACTGGTAACGCCCCTACCAGATCTGGGTGCCCGCGTGCTGGCCCAGCTGGCGCCGGTGGGCGCTACGGCGGTGTTTGCCGCCGCCAACGGCACGCCGATCTTTTGTGCCGCGTTTGTGTTCACATTGCAGGGGGACCCCACCTCTTTGCCTCTGTTGCTGCTGGTGAGCGGAGTCAGTGCTGCCCTGGCAGAGGGTTGGCGGGGTGAGGAGTGGAACGCCCAGCAGGCACGCAGGTTGATGCGCTAAGAGCTGGAACAGCAGCTTGCGAGTGGAGTATTAACCGAAAAATGAGCGGTGTTGGTTAATAATAATCTTCTCCATCATTGAGGCATGGCTGGC
This sequence comes from uncultured cyanobacterium, assembly GCA_903862155.1. Taxonomy (GTDB): domain Bacteria; phylum Cyanobacteriota; class Cyanobacteriia; order PCC-6307; family Cyanobiaceae; genus UBA5018. The sequence goes on from CAIOXF010000294.1 coordinate 24,777, forward strand.
GAACATCTCGCTTGGCTTCTGGAGGTGCGGCTCTGCTTTGCCAGGCTGCGCATCCATTAGATCTGTGTGCTTTGGCTTGATCAGGCCAGTTCGCCTTCTACCTCGGCGCGAATCAGGCAGTCGCTGGTGGGATAGCTCACGCACAGTAGTGCAAAGCCATTGGCTAGTTGATCGTCATCCAGAAAGGATTGATCGGACTGATCAACGGTGCCCTTGAGCAGTTTGCCCGCGCAGGCGCTGCAGGCGCCAGCCCGGCAAGACGAGGGCAGGTCCACCCCTGCTTCTTCGGCTGCATCCAGGATGAATGTGTCGTCAGCACAGGAGAAGGTGGATCCCCCTTCGATTTCAATCGTGTAAGAAGCCATGGGGCTTGATTGCGCCAGTCCATGGATTTTTAGCCCTGCAATCTGGCTTGTCATGTTGCCTGGGATACCGGATGGGTGTTGATTCAATCTGAAGTCGATTGGTGTTTGCGTCTATGGACTGAGCAGCCTGTGGGGCTGATCCTTGAGTGCGGTGGGGCGTCAGCGTGCTCTGACCCGGGTTGCCTTCGCTACATCCGCCCCATCGGGTCCTGGATACAACGGCGCCACCGTTGACGTAGTTCCATGACCGCCGACCAGGCCGCCAAGTTGATCGACGACACCCTCGATCTGGTGCATCAACGTCTGCAGGATCTGCAGGCTCTGTCCCTTGGCGCCGAACAGCAGGCGCTGGCCGATGAATTCCGGGAGTGGCGCCATCCCGCCGGCGGCCACATCGATCTGATGGTGTTCCCGGGTCTGGCGAATCCCTGACTGGCTCTAATGGGAGGCATGGCTGAGCCCCCCATCCCCGACACGATTGCGGCCGTCGCTACGGCGGTGGCCCCGGGTCAGGGCAGTGTGGCGATCGTGCGGCTATCGGGCCCGCAAGCCGAAGCCATCGGACTCCAGTTGTTCGAGGCCCCCGGGAGCCAGGTGTGGGACAGCCACCGGGTGCTGTATGGCCATGTGGTGGATCCCGCCAACGGCGAGCGGGTGGATGAGGCCCTGCTGCTGTTGATGCGGGCGCCGCGCAGCTTTACCCGCGAAACGGTGGTGGAGCTCCATTGCCATGGCGGCGTGGTGGCCGTGCGGCGGGTGATGGAGCTGGTGCTCGCCGCCGGCGCGCGCCGGGCGTTGTCGGGGGAGTTCAGCCAGCGCGCCTTCCTCAATGGGCGCCTGGATCTCACTCGGGCCGAGGCGATCAGCGAGATGATCACGGCCCGCAGCCGCCGCTCGGCCCAGCTGGCGATGGCAGGCATCGATGGGGGGCTCCAGCGGCGCATCACGGCGCTGCGCGAGCAGCTCCTCGATCAGCTGGCGGAGTTGGAAGCGCGGGTGGACTTCGAGGAAGACCTGCCGCCCCTGGATGGCGACGCCGTGGCAGCAGCGATCCAGCAGGTGCGCATTGAGCTGGAGCAGCTGGTGGCAGAGGCTTATCAGGGGGAGCTGCTGCGCGACGGCCTGCGGGTGGCGATCGTGGGCCGGCCCAACGTGGGCAAGAGCAGCCTGCTCAACCTGTTGAGCCAGCGGGAGCGGGCGATCGTGACCGACTTGCCCGGCACCACCCGCGATTTGTTGGAGAGCGAGCTGGTGCTCGATGGCGTGCCGCTCACCCTGCTCGACACCGCCGGCATCCGCCCCACCAGCGATGTGGTGGAGCGCCTGGGGATTGAGCGCAGCCGCGAGGCCCTGGCTGCTGCCGATGCGGTGCTGCTGCTGTTTGATCTCTCCAGCGGTTGGACGGCCGACGACCAGCAACTGCGCGACCTAGTGCCCGAAGGCGCGGCCCTGCTGGTGGTGGGCAACAAGGCAGATCTGGCGGCGGGTGATCAGGCTCCCGCAGATGTGGCGATCAGCGCCCTCACCGGGGCTGGGCGGGATGGGCTGGTGGCACGGCTGCTGGAGCGTTGCGGCGCCAGCGATGTGCAGGGCCTGCAGGTGGCACTCAATGCCCGGCAGCGCGATCTGGCGGCCACTGCTGCTGAATCCCTGGGCCGCAGCCTGGAGGCTGCCGCCGCCCAGCTTCCCTGGGATTTCTGGACGATCGACCTGCGGGCCGCCGTGCGCAGCCTCGGCGAGATCATCGGGGAGGAGGTGAGTGAGGCGGTGCTGGACCGGGTGTTCGCGCGCTTTTGCATTGGCAAGTAGCCCATTGGCGGCGGCTTTGTCGCGAGAGACTTCCCCCGCTTACGACCGCCCGTTTTGAAACGCCTCCTGCCGCTGCCCGCCCTTCTCGCCAGCGTGGTGCTGCCCGGCGTGTCAGCCGCCGCTGGCTCCCTGCCGCCTCCGGCGGGGCTGATGAACTGCCCAACCCCAGCACCTGGTCGCTATGCCCTGCTGGGCAGTGGCCAGATGGAGGGCGAGCCCGCCGCAGTGCTGATGCAGGAAACCTGGACCCCCGATGGTCGCGTGGAGGGTGTGCGCTGGCAGCGCCAGGGCCGGCGCTTTGTGGACGAGCGCTACACCGGTCAAGTGAGTGCCGGTGAGCATTGCTGGGCCCAGGTGGAGCGCAAGGGCAAGGCGGGCACCTTCACCGACACGGTGGGGCTCAACCAGGCTGGTGTGCCCCAGGTGTCGCTGCTGGGCGGTGCGGGTCAGGTGCTGTCGCTGCGCTACGTGAGTCAGCCCGAAACCACCTGCCGTACGGAACTGCTCGACGGGCTGGTGACGAGCCAGCAGCAGGGGCAGAGCTGGAAGGGCGGCGCCTGGCAGCCCAACGCTGTGGTGCAGCGGGAGTGGTGGCAGGCGGGGATCGTGCAGGGCCTGGCCTACTCCAGCTACGGCGGCCAGCAGGAGCAGGTCACCTACAGCGGCCGGTTGCAGGTGGGCAAAGACTGCCTGGGCCGCATGGTGCAGCGCGACTCCAAGGGCGTCACCTACAACTACCGGGTGCTGGTGCTCCCCAGCGGCGGTGGCTACTTCTATCTGCAGACCGACCCCGACGACCTCACCCTCGGCCTGCTCCAGCGTCAGCGCTGAGCCATGACCATGCATCCGCCCCTGCTGCCGTTCACGCCGGTGTTGCAGCAGCTGCTGCGCGACTGGTTGGCCGAGGACCTGGGCCGCGGCGACCTCACGGCGCCGGCCCTCGCCGGAGCGCGGGGCCGGGCCCACTGGATCGCCAAGGCGCCGGGGGTGTTCTGTGGCGGGGTGTTGGCGGAGCCGTTGTTCCGGCTGCTTGATGGCGAGGTGCTGGTGCGTCAGCTGGTGGGCGAGGGTGATCCAGTGCAGCCCGGTCAACGCCTGCTGGAGCTCGAGGGCAGCGCTGCTGCCCTGGTGGGGGCCGAGCGCACGGCGCTCAACCTGGCCATGCGCCTGAGCGGCATCGCCACCGCTACCGCCGAGCTGGTGGCCCAGCTGGTGGGCACTGGCGTGGCCCTGGCCGACACCCGCAAAACCACCCCCGGTCTGCGGTTGCTGGAGAAGTACGCCGTGCGCTGCGGCGGCGGCATCAACCACCGCCTCGGCCTCGATGATGCGGCCATGCTCAAGGAAAACCACCTGGCCTGGAGCGGAGGGGTGGGTCCGGCGATTGCTGGCGTACGGGCCTCAGCCCCCTGGCCGGCGCGGGTGATCGTGGAGGCGGAAACCGCTTCTGAGGCCGAGGCCGCCGTGCGGGCCGGTGCCGATGGGGTGCTGCTGGATGAGTTCACCCCGGAGGCGTTGCTGCAGCTGGTGCCCCAGTTGCGGGCCCTGGCCCGGGAGCAGGGCCGGGCGGTGGTGATGGAGGCGTCTGGGGTGCAGGCCGAGCAGCTCGAGGCCTATGCCTCTAGCGGTATTGATCTGATCTCCACCAGTGCGCCGATCACCCGCAGCCGCTGGCTGGATCTGAGCATGC